>NZ_JBHXTL010000046.1:0-61541 GCF_042677365.1 Kitasatospora sp. NPDC127116 | reverse complement strand
GTCCGAACGGGTGACTGACGGGACGACTGTGCCCCGGGCGGTGATCACCGCCCGGGGCACAGTCGTCGTCTCAGTGGCGCTCGGCGGTTGCCGGCGCCGTGGGCTCAGCCGTTGTCGTGGGCTCAGCCGTTGCCGTTGCTGTTGTCGGAGGGCGGCAGCTGGGCCTGGATCTGGCTCATCACCGTGCTGTCGGCCAGGGTGGTGGTGTCACCGACCTCGCGGCCCTCGGCGATGTCACGCAGCAGGCGGCGCATGATCTTGCCGGAGCGGGTCTTCGGCAGCTCGCCGACCACCTTGATCTGCTTCGGCTTGGCGATCGGGCCGAGCGTGCGGCCGACGTGTGCCCGCAGCTCCTCGACCAGCTCGGGGCTCTCGGTGACGCCGCCGCGCAGGATCACGAAGGCGACGATGGCCTGGCCGGTGGTGGCGTCGGTCGCGCCGACCACGGCGGACTCGGCCACCGAGGGGTGGCCGACCAGGGCCGACTCGACCTCGGTGGTGGAGATGTTGTGCCCCGAGACGAGCATGACGTCGTCCACCCGGCCGAGCAGCCAGATGTCCCCGTCCTCGTCCTTCTTGGCGCCGTCACCGGCGAAGTAGCGGCCCTCGAAGCGCGACCAGTAGGTGTCGATGTAGCGCTGGTCGTCGCCCCAGATGGTGCGGAGCATGGACGGCCACGGCTCGGTGAGCACCAGGTAGCCGCCGGAGCCGTTCGGCACCTCGACGGCGTTGTCGTCCACCACGGTGGCCGCGATGCCCGGCAGACCGCGCTGGGCCGAGCCCGGCTTGGTCTCGGTGACGCCCGGCAGCGGGCTGATCATGATGGCGCCCGTCTCGGTCTGCCACCAGGTGTCCACGATCGGACAGGTGCCGCCGCCGATGTGCTCGCGGTACCAGACCCAGGCCTCGGGGTTGATCGGCTCGCCGACGCTGCCCAGCACCCGCAGCGAGGACAGGTCGAACTTCGCGGGGATGTCGTCGCCCCACTTCATGAAGGTGCGGATCGCGGTCGGCGCGGTGTAGAGGATGGTCACGCCGTACTTCTGGACGATCTCCCAGAACCGGCCCTGGTGCGGGGTGTCCGGGGTGCCCTCGTAGATGACCTGGGTGGCGCCGTTGGAGAGCGGGCCGTAGACGATGTACGAGTGGCCGGTGACCCAGCCGATGTCGGCGGTGCACCAGTAGACGTCGGTCTCCGGCTTGAGGTCGAAGACCGCGTGGTGGGTGTAGCTGGCCTGGGTGAGGTAGCCGCCCGAGGTGTGCAGGATGCCCTTGGGCTTACCGGTGGTGCCCGAGGTGTAGAGGATGAACAGCGGGTGCTCGGCGTCGTGCGCCTCGGGGGTGTGCTCGGTGGACTGGCGCGCGGTGATCTCGTGCCACCAGACGTCGCGGCCCTCGGTCCACGGGACGTCCTGCTCGGTGCGGCGGACCACCAGGACGTGCTCGACGCCGTCGACCTTGGTGAGCGCCTCGTCGATGGCCGGCTTCAGGGCGGAGGGCTTGCCCCGGCGGTAGCCGCCGTCGGCGGTGATGACGAGCTTGGCCTGGGCGTCCTGGATGCGGGAGGCGACGGCGTCGGAGGAGAAGCCGCCGAAGACCACCGAGTGGGTGGCGCCGATCCGGGCGCAGGCGAGCATCGCGACGACCGCCTCGGCGATCATCGGCAGGTAGACGGCGACCCGGTCGCCCTTGCGGACACCGAGTTCCAGCAGTGCGTTGGCCGCCTGCGAGACCTCGTCCTTGAGCTGGGCGTAGGTGATCGAACGACCGTCGCCGGGCTCGCCCTCGAAGTGGATCGCGACCCGGTCGCCCAGGCCGTTCTCCACGTGGCGGTCGACGCAGTTGTACGCGACATTGAGCTTGCCGTCGGCGAACCACTTGGCGAAGGGAGGGTTGGACCAGTCGAGGGTCTCGGTCGGCTCGACGGCCCAGGAGAGGCGACGGGCCTGCTCGGCCCAGAAGCCCAGACGGTCCTCGGAGGCCTGCGCGTACGCGGCCGCGGTGACGTTGGCGGCTGCGGCGAGCTCTGCCGGCGGGGCGAAGCGCCGCTCCTCCTTGAGCAGGTTGGCCAGGCTCTCGTTGCTCAACGCGCACTCCTCATCGAGTCATGATCGGGGGCGTTCCCGTGCGTGGGGATTGTCCCGTGTGTCCCAGCGCACAGCTCACCAGGCGAACGGGGCAGTTGACAAGAGGCTCCTGGGAATTGGTGTAGACCTTTGACCGATGGCCGACCGGGTTCCGGTCCGATCCACCGCGGAGGACCGGACGGCCGTTCGGGGGTGGGTGGGCCCGTGCCCCGGCCCGCCCGGCGGGACACGGACCCGGCTCTCAGGCGGCCAGTCGGGGGCCCTCCCCGCCGTCCCCAGCCGGAAGCCGATCATCCGCATTCACCCGTTCGGCCGATGCTGTGTCCGGCCGGTCCTCGGAGCCGGTCCCGGTGGGGTTCTCGGCGTGGTGTTCGATTCCGTTCGTGCGATCGCCGGTGCGGGCCTCGATCGGGCTGAACGTCCCGGCGGCCCGGTCCAGGACATAGGCCTGGGCCGTCGCGAAGTCGAAGTACATCCCGACCAGTCGCAGGGTGCCCTCCTCGACCCGGCGCTCCACCGCCGGGTTCGCCATCAACTGGTCCAGCTGCTGGACCACGTTGGTGATGCAGAGTTGCTCCACGACGTCCACCGCCGGCCGGGTGGCGAACTCCGCCGGGACGCGTCGGAGCCGGTCCAGCGAGCCGCGGCCGTTGCGCAACCAGCGGGCCAGGGGGGTGGGCGGCCCGGGGCGCTCGTGCACGCCGTCCAGCAGGGCCTTCATCGCGCCGCAGCCGGAGTGGCCGCAGACCGTGATCGAGCGGACCTCCAGCACCTCGACCGCGTACTGCACCGCGGCGGCCACCGAGTCGTCGGCCGCTCCGGGTTCGTGCGGGGCCGGCACCAGGTTGCCCACGTTGCGCACGGTGAACAGGTCGCCCGGGCCGCTGTTGGTGATCATGCTGGTGACCATCCGGGAGTCCGCGCAGGTCAGGAAGAGCTGGGAGGGCGCCTGCCCCTCGCGGGCCAGCCGCGCGAGTTCCGGCCTGATCAGCGGGGCGGTGTGCAGCTGGAACACCCGGACTCCGTCCAGCAGTCGGCCGTGCGGGTCCTCCTGCTGATCGATGCAGTGGTGGCCGACCCAGGGCGTCCAGGCCCGGCACCGGTGCGGGCCCGGTGAACTGCCCGCGCGCACGGTGCCGTCAGGGTCCAGCACTTCGTCGTCCTGGCGGCGCGTCACCATCGAGACCCGGCTGCCCGCGTCCTGGTGCGCGGCCCGCCAGGTGTGCAGCGTCTCGTACGCGGCGTGGTCCAGGAAGGAGCCGTCGTGGATCACCGTGACCTCGGCCCCGGCGGGGATGCCAGCCAGCGCCCGGCTGAGCCGGGGTACGGCGGTGAAGGTGAGCGGGCCGTGCGTCCGGACGGTGACCGTCCCGTCGGGGCCGGTCTCCACGTCCACGTGGGCGCGGGTCAGCCGGTAGAGCGCGAGCAGTACGGCGGTGCCGGCGCCGATCGCGACGCCCCACAGCACGCCGGCGGCCACCACGCCGAGCACGGTGATCAGGTAGACGGGGAACTCGCGGTGCCGGTGCACCCTGCGGATGTGCGCGAAGCTCACCATCTGCAGCCCGACCACCAGCACCAGAGCGGCGAGCGCGGCCAGCGGGACGTGGCGCAGACCGCCGGTCAGCGCCAGCGCGGCGGCCAGCACCCAGACGCCGTGCAGCACCGAGGCCCACCTGGTCCGGCCACCGGCCCGCACGTTGGCGGTGCCGCGCACCGCCCCCCCGGCGACCGGCAGCCCGCCGACCAGGCCGCTCACCAGGTTGGCGAGGCCCTGGCCGCGCAGTTCGCGGTCGAGGTCGCCGGTGCGCCGGGACATCCGGTCGATCGCGACGGCGGACAGCAGCGACTCCACGCTGGCCACGGCGGTGACGGTGAGGACGGCGGCGAGCAGCCCGAGGACCGGGCCGTGCGGAAGCGCGGGCAGGAGCGACTGCGGGCGCCAGGCGGGCAGCTCGATGTGGGCGAGCCGCAGGTCCAGGGCGAGGACGAGGGCGGTGGCCAGCGCGACCCCGGCCAGCGGGCCGGGCACCTTGGTCAGCCGGGCGCCGAACTCGCCGGCACGGCCGGGGAGTCGGCCGAGCCGGGGCCAGCCGACCAGGACGGCGACGGTCACCGTGCCGGCCAGCACCGCGGCCGGGTGCGGGCCGGACAACTGGCCGGGAAGGGCCAGGATGTCGGCGATCGCGGAGCTCTGCGGGGAGCCGCCGAGGACGACGTGGAGCTGCGCGATCGCGATGGTGATCCCGACCCCGGCCAGCATGCCGTGCACGATCGCGGGCGAGACGGCGAGCGCCGTCCGGGCCACCCGACGTGCGCCGAGGAGGAGTTGGAGCAGGCCGGCGGCGACGGTGATGGCGCAGGTGGCCTGCCAGCCGTACCGGGCGATCAGCCCGGCGGTGATCACCGTCAGCGCCGCCGAGGGGCCGCTGACCTGGAGCGGTGTGCCGCCGAACAGCCCGACCACGATCCCGCCCACGGCCGCGGCGGCCAGGCCGGCGGTGAGCGGGGCGCCGGTGGCGAGCGCGATGCCGAGGGAGAACGGCACGGCGATGAGGAAGACCACGAGGGACGCGGAGAGGTCCTGGGCCCACCGGATCCGGGGGGCCGGGCCCGGTGGCGCGTGGTCGGTGGTGTCGGAGGCGATGGGGGCGCTGGAGATGTCGAGGGTCATTGTCTTCCCGTCTGTCCGGGGGAGCGAACGCAGTCAGGTCCGGCGGTGAGTCCGGGGTGGGGCTCCGGGGCGGATCGGCTGTCGTGGGTCGCGACGGTGTGGCGGGATGGCGTGGGCGCGGCGGGGGAGCGCGGGTGTCACCGGCCGGCGTTGACCATCAGGCACGCCAGGGCTCCGGGCGAGGTGCGGGACGTCTCACCGGGGGCCGCCGGGCGAACCATCAAGACTCGGTAAACCGAGGGTAATGAAAGCTTTGCACAGCGTGGTTCCGGGAGGGAAGCGGAAAACCCCCTGGTTCACCCCAATGGGTGGTGGCCGAACGGTCGGGAATCTGCTGGTGGCAGGGGTCGTGGCACCGGCCGGCCGGCCAGTGATCGGCGATGGGAGCGGGGCCGGGGTCGGGAGCGGTCCCGGAGCGGGAGCACGCACGGCGAACGGGCCGCGGCCTCCCGGGGCGGGGAGGCCGCGGCCCGTCCGGCTGCGGTGGTGCGGGTCAGGCGTGGGCGCCCGCCGGGGCCGCGCGCCCGCCGTCGTCCGCGAACCCGCCGAGGACGAACTCCTCGTCCACCTGTGTCGCGAGGTCGATGCCGACCTTGGAGTTGGCCCAACTCTCCGCGTTGCGGCGGTGGAAGAGCACCGCCTGCTCGGTGTAGCGGCGCGCGTCCCGCCGCCCGTACGCCGCGTCGGCCTCGAACCGCAGCTCCTCCAGCACGGCCCGGTTGGCCGGCTCCAGGGACTTCAGCGGCGGTTCGGCGCCCTGCTCCAGACGGCGCACCCAGTCCGACTGCCCGAAGGTGGTGAGCAGGTCGGCGCCGACCTCGCGGCGCAGGAAGGCCAGGTCGTCCGGGCCCTGCACCTTGTTGCCGACCACTCGCAGCTGCACGCCGAAGTCGCGGGCGTAGTCCCGGTACTGGCGGTAGACGGAGACGCCCTTGCGGGTCGGCTCGGCGACCAGGAAGGTCAGGTCGAAGCGGGTGAACAGGCCGGAGGCGAAGGAGTCCGAGCCCGCGGTCATGTCGGTCACCAGGTACTCGCCGGGGCCGTCCAGCAGGTGGTTGAGCAGCAGCTCCACCGCGCCGACCTTGGAGTGGTAGCAGGCCACCCCGAGGTCCTCCTCGGTGAACGCGCCGGTCGCCAGCAGTCGTACCGAGCCCTCGTCCAGCGCGATCGGGCGGGCGCAGGAGGCGTAGACCGGGTTCTCCTCGACGATCCGCAGCAGCCGCGAACCGCGCCCGGGCGGCGTGGTTTTGATCATCTCGTCGGAGGAGCGGATCAGCGGGTTGCTGCCGCGCAGGTACTCCTTGATCTCCGGCAGGTGTCCGCCCAGCGGGGGCAGTTCGGCGGCCTGATCGTCGGTCAGCCCCAGGGCGGGGCCCAGGTGCTGGTTGATATCGGCGTCCACGGCGACGACCGGCCGGCCCATGGCCGCCAGGTGGCGGATGAACAGCGCGGACAGCGTGGTCTTCCCGCTGCCGCCCTTGCCGACGAAGGCGATCTTCATCTGGGGACTCCGGCTCTCGCTCAGGGCCCTCGCTGCGGGCCGCCTGCCCGGGGTGCGCGCGCCGCGACCCCTAGTTGGAAATCGTTATCGTCTCCGATAGTGGCCATGCTAGCCGGGGTTTGGGTTCCGCCGCGGGCGGGAAGTGAGGATTGCCTCTAATGGGTGATGCGGGGTTGCTGTTCCGGGAGGGGCGGCCCGTTCATTACTCTCGGGTAGGTGAGCACTGGAACTGATCCCCTCGCCCCGCTGGCCCAGCTCCCCGGGGTGCCCGACGCGGTGGCCGAGGTGCGCAAGGCCGTCGACCGCCTCTACGGCCACCGGGTGATGCGCCGCCGGGCGGCCGAGGTCACCTCCGAATCCGCGCTGCGCGGCGCCCGCGCGTCGGCGGCCCTGGCCGGGGCCGACTGGCCGCTGGAGGAGGTCCGCCGCCGCAGTGACTTCGGCGCGGACCCCGAAGCCCGGACGGTCGGCGCGGCCCTGCGGATCGCCGCCGAGGCCGGCCAGCTGCTCAGCATCTGGCGGCACTCGCCGCTCCAGGTGCTGGCCCGGCTGCACCTGCTCGCGGCGGGCGACGGCGATCCGGCGGCCGGGCGCCCGCGACGGGCCGGCGAGGGCGCCGAGGAGCTGTTCCCGCTGGCGCTGGAGCCGGTGGAGAGCGTCGAGGTCGACGCCGTGGACGGGCCGCTGCCCGTGCTGCCGCCCGCCCCGGGCGCGGAGGAGGTCGCGGCCCGGCTCGACCAGCTCTCCCGGCTGCTGGTGGCGCGCGCGGAGGGCCAGGGGGTGGGCACGCCGGCCCTCGTCGTGGCCTCGGTGGTGCACGGTGAGCTGCTCGCGCTGCGGCCGTTCGGCACCCACAACGGGGTGATCGCGCGGGCCGCCCAGCGGATCGTGCTGATCGCCGAGGGGCTCGACCCGAAGTCGATCTGTCCGACCGAGGTCGGCCTGGCGGAGCTCGGCACCGCCGCCCACCGCCGGGCCCTGGCCGGCTACCTGGCGGGCACCCCCGAGGGGATGGCGGCCTGGATCGCGCACTGCGGCCGGGCGTTGCGGCTCGGCGTCCGGGAGAGCACGGCGGTCTGCGAGGCGATGCAGCGCGGGATGGTCTGAGCGGTCGGACCGGGGAGGCGCGCGCTCCGCGAGGGGGCGCGAAGACACGGATGCGGCGGCACCTGATCCTGCCGGGTGCCGCCGCTGGTGCAGATACCGGGTGACCATGCATGCACCGGAAGTGCCGATCAGACGGGGATCCTGCCCGTTCGTCTGGTCCGGCGGCCCGACAGCGGGTCGGCTGCATGTGGGTGCCCGGATATCTGTACGTGCGGTCCGTGGGGCCTGAACTGCGTTGTCGGTTTGACCTCTTAGGTCCTGACCGGGTCTCGCGGGCCGTGCTTCATTTGTATCGCGTTTCGGGCGAAAGGGGAACCCGAAACGAGAAGTCTGTCCCGGTTGACCGTTTTGTCCAAGGGGTGCCGGGCGGCACGGCCTCAGGCGGCGGGGCGCCGCCGGCGGGCCAGGTACCAGATCACCCCGGCGGTCACCGCGGCCGTCCCGACCGCCACGGCGGTCAGCACCGAGCCGCTCGGGGCGGAGAACTCGGGCAGCCGGCGCCGCAGTTCCACCGGCTTGTCGAAGACCAGCACCGGCCACTCCCGCGCCTGCGCCTCCTTCCGCAGCGCCCGGTCGGGGTTGACCGCCGACGGGTGGCCGACCGCCTCCAGCAGGGGCAGGTCGGTGGAGGAGTCGCTGTAGGCGTAGGACGCGGCCAGGTCATAGCCCTCGGTGGCGGCCAACTCCCGGATGGCGGCGGCCTTGTTCTCGGCGTAGGCGTAGTACTCGATCTCGCCCGTGTAGCAGCCGTCCTCGACCTTGAGCCGGGTGGCGATGACGTGGTCCGCGCCGAGCAGCCGGCCGATCGGCTCGACCACCTCGGAGCCGGAGCTGCTGACGATCACCACGTCCCGGCCGGCCGCGTGGTGCTGCTCGATCAGCGAGGCCGCCTCGTCGTAGATGATCGGGTCGATCAGGTTGTGCAGCGTCTCGGCGACGATCTCGCGGACCTGCTGGACGTTCCAGCCCCGGGTGAGCGCGGAGAGGTACTCGCGCATCTTCTCCATCTGGTCGTGGTCCGCGCCGCCGACCAGGAAGACGAACTGGGCGTACGCACTGCGCAGGACGGCCCGACGGTTGATCAGGCCGCCCTGGTAGAAGGGGCGGCTGAAGGCCAGTGCGCTGGACTTGGCGATGATGGTCTTGTCGAGGTCGAAGAAGGCCGCCGTGCGCAGCCCGCCGGGTCGAGGGCGCACGGGCGGGCGGAGTTCTCCGGGCCCGGTGGTGTCGCCCTGGGACTCGTCGGCGTACTCGTCGGCGTTCTCGGTGGTGTCCACGGGAACCGAGGATAGAGGGAGCCGCAAAACACCCCGCCATTCGGCGTACTCGTGGGCGTGCGGGTTTGTGTTTCTGGCCGCTCGGGTACACCATGGAAGTCACGGATCGTTCGCGACCGTGCTAACCCGGTCCGGCTCCTCCCCCCCGAGCCGGGCTGTGGATAGACGACCCCCGCTCTCCCCCCCGGCGGGGGTCGTCGCACGTCCGGGGCCATTTCAGGGCTTGAACGCCCCTCGCGGCGCGTTCGCCGCCGTCGTGCCGACGGCTTGCAGGGGGTGTCGTCACCTCGGCCCGCCGATCGACTTTCGTCACTCTGCGTTGCCATTTGCTCAGGTTCGTCGGAGATCGAACGGCTGGTTCCGATCGGTGCCGCGGGCCCGCTCGGAAGCGGTGTCGGGAAGGTGTCGAGCACTCGTCGGGAGTGCCTTCGAACGGGATGCGGGGGGTCGCCGGTTCATCTCGGTGACCCCCTTTCGTCAATTCTTCACCGATTAGCCCCCCGCCCGGGTGAACGTTTTCCTCCACAGTCCACGAGTTATCCACAGGCAATCGGAACTCGGATGACGGAATCCGGAACTCCCCCCACCGTGATGTCCGGCGGCGGTCGCCGGACAGGGCCTCACCCCTTCCATCCCCAGAGGATCTGTCGGGCGGCCGTCCGCCGGAACCGTCCGACGTGCGCCGCCGACCACCTCCCGGTGGCCGGCGGCGCGGAGGGGAGAATCCATGTCGACGCCGATCGCCGACCACATCACCGCCGAGGGCCCCGCGGTCGCCGGACCGCTCGTCGTCACCGAGGACGACGGCCTGGCCGAGCACCTGCTGCGGATCTGCGCGGCGGCGGGCACCGAGCCGAGGCTGGTCCGGGGCGCGCCGCCGACGCGGGAGCTCTGGGAAGGGGCCTCGCTGGTCCTGGTCGGGGACGACCAGGCCGTCCGCTGCTCCGGGCTGGGGCGGCGCGGCGGGGTGCTGCTGCTCGGGCTGGACCTGGACGACCCCGGGGTGTGGGTCAGAGCCGTCCAACTCGGGGCCGAGCACGTGCTGTTCCTGCCCGATGCCGAGGCCTGGCTGCTCGACCGGATCGCCGACGCGGCCGAGGGCGTCGGCTGCCCGGCGGTCACCGTCGCGGTGCTCGGCGGGTCCGGCGGGGCCGGAGCCTCGACCCTGGCCTGCGCGCTGGCGGTCACGGCCGCGCGGGCGGGCCGGCGGACGATGCTGCTGGACGGCGATCCGCTGGGCGGGGGCCTGGACATCCTGCTCGGCGGCGAGCGGGTCAGCGGGCTGCGCTGGCCCGATCTGGCCGGCTCCCGCGGGCGGGTCAGCGGGGCCGAGCTGGCCCGGGCACTGCCGGCGCTCAAACGGCTCTCCGCGCTGTCCTGCCTGTCCTGGGACCGCGGCGACACCCTGACGGTGCCGCCGGAGGCCATGCGCAGCGTGCTGGCCGCCTCCAGACGGCGCGGCGGGCTGGTGGTGGTCGACGTGCCCCGCCACCTCGACGCGGCCGCCGGACAGGCGCTGGAGCAGTCCGACCTGGCGCTGCTGGTGGTGTCGGCCGAGCTGCGCGCGGTGGCCGCCGCCGACCGGGTCGCGGCGGCGGCCCGGATGAGGCTCGGGGACGTCCGGGCCGTGGTGCGCCCGGCACGGGCCGGCGGGCTCCCGGCCCGGCAGATCGTCCGCGGGCTGCGGTTGCCGCTGGCGGGAGAGCTGGAGCCGGAGCCGGGCCTGGCCCAGGACGTCGTGAAGGGCGTCCCGCCCGGGAGCCGGGAGAGCGGCCCGCTCGCCCGCTTCTGCGCGAGCTTCCTGAACGAGGTGCTGCCGCCGGTGCCGGCGGTCGGGGGAGGTGTGTACTGATGGTCCGTCTGCGCAGAACGGTCCTCCGGACCGGCTCGCCCGAACCGGGCGGCGGTGCGCGGGAGCACCGGCCGCTGCGGAGCGTGCCGCCGCCCGGCGGGCCGCCCGGGCCCGCGCACGAGCCCTGCCCGTACGGCCGGACGGCCCGCGAGCAGCGCACGGCGGCCCTGGTGGACGCGGTCCGGCTGCGGCTGGCCGAGTCGGGGGCCGCCCCGACGGCCGGCTCGGTCGCCGCCGCGCTGCGGGCCACCCGCCCGCCGCTCGGCGGGGACGAGGTCCTGGACACCGTGCGCTCGCTGCGCGCCGAACTGGTGGGTGCGGGCCCGCTGGACCGGCTGCTGGCGGCGCCCGACGTCACGGACGTCCTGGTGAACGGTCCGGAGGAGGTGTGGGTCGACCGTGGCGGCGGCCTGCAGCGAGCCGACGGAGTCCGCTTCGCCGACGCCGCGGCGGTGCGACGGCTGGCCCACCGGCTGGCCACCGCGGCCGGCCGGAGGCTGGACGACGCCCGCCCGTGGGTGGACGCCCGACTGCCGGACGGCACCCGGCTGCACGCCGTGCTGCCGCCGATCGCGGCCGGCTGCACGCACATCTCGCTGCGGGTCTGCCGCCCCCGGCCCTTCACGCTCGACGAGTTGGTGGCGGGCGGGTCACTGCCACCGGAAGGCGCGCAGCTGCTGGCGGGCATCGTGCGGGCCAGGCTGTCGCTGCTGGTGTCCGGTGGGACGGGCTCCGGGAAGACCACGCTCCTGTCGGCCCTGCTCGGCCTCGTCGGGCCGGACGAGCGGATCGTGGTCGCCGAGGACTCCGCCGAGCTGCAGCCGGCCCACCCGCACGTGGTCCGCCTGCAGAGCCGGCCGCCCAACCAGGAGGGACTCGGCGAGTTCACCCTGCGGGACCTCGTTCGCCAGGCGCTGCGGATGCGCCCGGACCGGCTGGTGATCGGCGAGGTCCGCGGCGCCGAGGTGTCGGACCTGCTGGCCGCGCTGAACACCGGGCACGAGGGCGGCTGCGGCACGGTCCACGCCAACACTGCGGCGGACGTGCCGGTCCGACTGGAGGCCCTGGGCTCGCTCGCCGGTCTCGACCGGCCGGCGCTGCACAGCCAACTGCGGGCCGCGCTCGACGTGGTGGTGCACCTGGTCCGCGACCCGGGCTCGGGGCGGCGCCGGGTGGCGGAGATCCACACGCTGACCGGAGCCGGTGACGGGTCGGCCGTGACCATGCCCGCGGTGGCCTTCCCGGCGTCCGGCGGCCTGCGTCCCGGTGCGGGCTGGGAGCGGCTGATCGGACTGCTGGCGGCACGCGGGGTGTCGCTCGGGTCGGGGCGGCCGTGATCGTGGTGACGGTGGCCGGGTCGGCTAGCGCGGACGCGCGGGCGGTGGAACTCGTCTTCGCCCTGCTGCTGAGCGGGTGCGCCGTGGGCGCCCTGCTGCTGCTCGGCGGTGCGGGGAGCAAGGACCGAGGAGGGCGGAGGTGAACAATGTGACGCAGATTCAGCCAGCCTTCTGCTGGGCTGCGGTGCTGTGCCTGGTGGCCGTCGCGGCGTGGCGTGCGGTGCAGGAGCAGTTGCCGGGCGGGCGGCGCTCCAGGCTGGTGCTGGCGGGCAGCGGGCCGCCGGTGCTGGGCGTGGGCCCGGAGACGGCGGTGCGGGCCCGGGGTCGGCTGCCGGGGTTCCTGGCACCCGAACTGCTGCTCCTGCCGGCGGGACTGGCCGCCGGGCAGGCCACCGCCTCGCCGGTGCCGGTGCTCGCGGCGGCCCTGGCCGTCCTGCCGCTGCGCAGATGGCGGTCGCGCAGACGCCTGGCGGCGGAGGCCCGACACCGGTCCGCGGCCGTCGTGGAGCTCTGCGCCGGCCTGGCGGGGGAGTTGCGCGGCGGGGCGACGCCGGAGCAGGCGCTGCACCTGGTGACCGCGCGTCTCGCCGCCGACCCGGCGGGGCTGCGCGGGCTCGGCGAGGAGCCGGTGGCCCGGCTGGCTGCGGGCCGCTACGGCGGGGACGTGCCCGCCGCGCTGCACCTGCTGGCCGAACTGCCGGGCGGCAGTGGGGCCGCGGCCATCGCGGCCTGCTGGCGGGTGGCCGCCGACAGCGGGTCGGGGCTCGCCGCCGCGTTGGACCGGGTCGCCGAGGCGCTGCGCGGTGAGCGGGCGCTGGCGGAGGAGATCGCCGGGGAACTGGCCGGGCCGCGCGCGACGATCGCCGTCCTGGCCGCGCTGCCGGGCATCGGGCTGCTCCTCGGCGCGGCGCTCGGGGCGCACCCGTTGGAGGTCCTGCTGCATACCCCGGCCGGGCTGGGCTGCCTCGTGGCGGGGGCGGTCCTGGAGGGCCTGGGGGTGCTCTGGACGGCACGCATCGTCCGGGCGGCGGCCCACGGAGCGCTGGAGGCTTCTCC
This sequence comes from Kitasatospora sp. NPDC127116, assembly GCF_042677365.1. Classification (NCBI taxonomy): domain Bacteria; kingdom Bacillati; phylum Actinomycetota; class Actinomycetes; order Kitasatosporales; family Streptomycetaceae; genus Kitasatospora; species Kitasatospora sp. NPDC127116. Next base: position 48,650 of record NZ_JBHXTL010000046.1, on the reverse strand, counting down.
GGTGCGGCGCGAGCGAATCCGAGCCTCCGGCCGTACGGTGCCCGGCCCTCGGGCGAGCGGGCGGGTCTGCGGGCTGTCGCGGGTGCGCGCACGGGCGCTCGGGGCGGTGGTGAGGTGATGCGGGGCATCGAGTGGGTCGCACTCGCCCTTCCGGTGGGCGCGGCGGCTCTGGGGTGGACACGGGTGCGCGGCCGGGTGAGGCGCCGACGGGTGCTCGCCCGGGCCCGGGGCGGAAAGGGAACGGCAAGGCGAACCGGGCTGACGGCCAAGGACGTTGGGCGCCGACGCCGGGCGGTGACAGCGGCCGTCGCCGGGCTCGCGGCGGCGGTGCTGCTCGGTGGTGGCACCGGACTGGCCGTCGGGGTGCTGCTGGCGGTGGGCGTTCACCGGTGGTCGGCCCGGGCACGGTCGCCGGTCGACCGCCGGGAGGCCCGTGACGAGGAACTGCTGACCAGGCAACTCCCGCTGAGCGCCGAGCTGTTGGCGGCCTGCCTCGGGTCGGCGGCGCTGCCCTCGGACGCCGTGTCGGCGGTGGGCCGGAGTGTGGGCGCGCCGCTGGGTCCCCGGCTGGTGGCGATCGGGGCCGAACTGGCCCTGGGCGCGCCGCCGGAGCTGTGCTGGAGCCGACTGGGCGAGCAGCACCCGCCGCTGGCGCCGCTGGCGCGCTGCCTGGAGCGCAGCAGCCTCGGTGGCGTCCCCGCCGCGGGCCCGCTGATCGGGCTGGCCCAGGGGCAGCGCACGGCGGCTGCCCGCGCGGCCCACGCCCGGGTCCGCCGGGCGGCGGTGCTCGCCACCGCGCCGCTGGGGCTCTGCTTCCTCCCGGCCTTCGTCCTGATCGGCGTGGTGCCGGTGGTCGTCGGCCTCACCAGCCGCTTCGCGCAGGCGATGTGAACAAGAGCCGGATGCACGGACATCGACGGACAACGAACGACAGGAGGATCTCATGACCGCAGTGATCGCGATCGGGACCGGTACCGGGCGGTCGCTCCGCCCGCTGACCGGGGCGTGGCGGCGGAGGAGCCGTCGGGCAGCCTGCCGGGTGCGCAGGGTGGCCCGGCTCCGGGGCCGCTCGGACGCCGGGATGACCACGGCCGAGTACGCCGTCGGAACGCTGGGCGCGTGCGCCCTCGCGGCCGGGTTGTACAAGGTGGTGACCAGCGAGGCCATCACGGGCGCGTTGACCGACATGCTGGTGCGGGCGCTCCATGCCACCTAGGGCGGGCCGTCGAACTCCTGCCGGTCGGCCGGCCGGGGCCGGGAGCCCCCGGGGCGCAGGCGCACCCCGCGGCGTGGTCGTCGGCCGCCGACGGTCCCCGGCCCGGCGGCCGGGAGGCGCTCCCGCCACCGCCGCGCGCGGCACGCTCCTCGACGCCGCCCCGCCCGCGCTCCCGGTGGGCGGCAGGCAGCTGAAGACGGCTGCCGGCCGGGCCGGGGAGCGCGGCGCCGGCCGGGCACGGCCGCTGCGGCCGCGCGGCGACGCGGGCTTCGTGACCGCGGAGACGGCGGTGGCGCTGCCGGCGCTCGTCCTGCTCGCGGCGATGCTGATCTGGGGAGTGCTCGCGGCGGCCACGCAGATCCGCTGCGTGGACGCCGCCCGGGTCGGTGCCAGGGCGGCCGCACGCGGGGAGACGGACGCCGCCGAACTCGCCCGCGCGGCGGCACCGGCGGGCGCGCAGGTCCGGGTGGTCTTGGCGGCCGACACGGTGCGGGTCGAGGTGGAGGCGCCGTGCGCGGGGCCGGGAAGGCTCGGCGGGCTGCTCGCCGTCCGGCTCAGTGCGGCGGCCGTGGCGGCGCGGGAGGACGTCCTGGTGGCGGTCACGGCGGGAGGTGGTGGTCCATGGCCGTCCTGACCGGGCTGCGGGAGACGGCGGAGCGGGTGGCGCGCGCCCGTGCGGCCCGAGCCGTCGCGGCGGGCGGGCGAGGGCCGGACGCCGGCTCGGCGACGGTCTGGCTGCTCGCCCTGGCGATGCTGGGTACGGCGGTGTTCGCCGGGACGATCGCGGTCGGCTCGGTGGTCGCCTCCCGGCACCGGGCCGAGTCGGCGGCCGACCTCGCGGCCCTCGCCGCGGCGGACCGGCTGCTGCTGGACCGGGACGGCGGCTGCGCCCGGGCCGCCGCTATCGCCGCCGCGCAGGGCGCCGGACTGGTGTCCTGTGCGGTCGACCGGTCGGGGGACGCCGTCGAGGTGGTGGCCGAGGTGGACGTCCGCGGGCTCCCGGCCCGGCTGCCCGTCGGCCCGGCGCGGGCGAGGGCCCGGGCCGGGCCGGTACGGGCCCCGGTCACCGGCCCCGAGGACGTGCCGGACGCCGGGCCGGTGGGGGATCCGAGCGAAGCTCCGAGCGGAGCCCCGAGTGCGGCGGCGGTCTCATGAACGGGCCGGCGGTCCACCTTCCGGTCCCGGGGCCGCCTCCGGCGCGTCGGGCGCATCCGGAGCATCCGGAGCATCCGGAGCATCCGGAGCATCCGGAGCGTGCGGAGCATCCGAAGCGTCCGGAGCATCCGGGCCGTCGGGCGCCTCCCGTCCGTCCTGCGTCTCCGCGGCTCCGGCGGCCCCGGCCAGCAGGACGGCCAGGAGCCGGACGGCGGCGGCCTTGTCCAGCGGGTCGTTCCCGTTGCCGCACTTGGGCGACTGGACGCAGGACGGGCAGCCGCGCTCGCACTCGCAGGAGGCGATCGCCGTCCGGGTGGCCGTCAGCCACTGGACCGCCCGCCGGAAGCCCCGTTCGGCGAAGCCGGCCCCGCCCGGGTGGCCGTCGTAGACGAACACGGTCGGCAGGCCGGTGTCCGGGTGCAGCGGGACGGAGACACCGCCGATGTCCCACCGGTCGCAGGTGGCGAACAGCGGCAGCAGTCCGATCGAGGCGTGCTCGGCGGCGTGGGCGGCGCCGGGCAACTGGTCGGGTGGGATGTCCGCGTCGAGCAGCTGGTCCTCGGTGACGGTCCACCAGACCGCGCGGGTGCGCAGCGTGCGGGGCGGCAGGTCGAGCTTGGTCTCGCCCATGATCTCCCCGGTGGAGATCCGCTTGCGGAGGTAGCCGACCACCTGGTTGACCACCTCCACCGAGCCGAAGCTGAGCCGGCCCTCGCCCCATTCCACGGTGGTGTCGGTGTCCAGGACGGAGACGGAGGTGATGTCGCGGGCGGCCGTGGTGTACGGCGGGTCGGCCGGTTCGACCAGGGCCACGGAGTTCTCCAGGTCGAACTCCCGTACCAGGTAGGTGCGGCCCTGGTGGAGGTGGACGGCCCCGGTGTGGACGCTGGTGTGGGCGGCCGCGGCGTCCACCGTGCCGAGCAGGCGGCCGGTGTCGGCCTCGACGATCTGAACCGGACTGCCTCCGCTGCCGCGCAGGTCCACCGCGTCGGCCGCGCGCTCGCGACGGGTCCAGTACCAGGAGCCGTCACTGCGCCGGCGCAGCAGGCCGCGCCGTTCCAGGACCGGGAGCAGCGGCGCGGTGGACGGCCCGAACAGTTCCAGGTCGGCATCGGTGAGCGGGAGTTCGGCTGCCGCCGCGCACAGGTGCGGGGCGAGCACGTGCGGGTTGTCGGGGTCGAGCACGGTGGCCTCGACGGGCGCCGCGAACAGCGCCTCCGGGTGGTGCACCAGGTAGGTGTCCAGCGGGTCGTCCCGGGCGATCAGCACGGCCAGCGCGCCCTGGGCCTCCCGGCCCGCCCGGCCCGCCTGCTGCCAGAGCGAGGCCCGGGTGCCGGGGTAGCCGGCCATCAGGACGGCGTCGAGGCCGGAGATGTCGACGCCCAGTTCGAGAGCGGAGGTGGAGGCGAGGCCGAGCAGTCGGCCGGTGTGCAGATCGCGTTCCAGGGCGCGGCGTTCGTCGGCGAGGTAGCCGCCGCGGTAGGCGGCCACCCGTCCGGCGAGCGGGCGGTCGAGCTGGTCCTGGGCCTGGAGCGCCACGAGCTCGGCGGCACGCCGGGAGCGGACGAAGACGACGGTGCGGATCTCCCGCTCGACCAGGTCGGTCAGCAGGTGCGCGGCCTCGGCGGTCGCGGTGCGGCGCACGGGCGCGCCGTGCTCGCCGACGTTCTCGGTGAGCGGCGGCTCCCAGAGGCCGAAGACCATCGGCCCGCGCGGCGAGGCGTCCTCGGTTACGGCGACGGCGGGCAGGCCGGTCAGTCGCCGGGCGGTCGCGGCCGGGTCGGCGGTGGTGGCGGAGGCCAGCAGGAAGGTGGGTGACGAGCCGTAACGGGCGCAGATGCGGCGCAGCCGCCGCAGCACCTGGGCGACGTGCGAGCCGAACACGCCCCGGTAGCTGTGGCATTCGTCGACGACCACGTAACGCAACGCCTTGAGGAAGGAGGACCAGCGGGCGTGGCCGGGCAGGATGCCCCGGTGGAGCATGTCCGGGTTGGTGAGCACGTAGGAGGCGTACTGGCGGACCCACTCGCGCTCCTCGGTCGGGGTGTCGCCGTCGTACAGGGCGGCGCGGACCCTCGGCGGGGCGAGTTCGGCCGCCCGGCGGCGCTGGTCGGCGGCGAGCGCCTTGGTCGGAGCCAGGTAGAGCGCGGTGGCGCCGCGGCCGTTGCGGGCCTCGGTGCCGTCGAGGAGGTCGCTGAGCACCGGTGCCAGATAGCCCAGCGACTTGCCCGAGGCGGTGCCTGTGGCGATCACCACAGTCTGGCCGCTTTTGGCCAGATTCATCGCTTCTGCCTGGTGCGCCCACGGCTGTTCCACCCCGAGGGCGCGTGCCGCGGCCACGACCTCCGGACGGATCGAGTCCGGCCACGGTGAATAACGTGCAGGTCGGGCGGGAAGGTGCTCCGTATGGGTGAGCCGGTCGGACCGCCCCCGGCCGGTGGCCAGGGTCGTGAGCAGTGCCTCGGGCGGGCTGTGTCGGGGCGGCATGGGGACCCAGTGTGTCACCGGCGTGACGGAGAATCGTCGTAAGCCATCGTGCGGGCATGGCCGCAGGTGGTTGAATGTGGCCGTGACGGCCGTATGGCCGTGGGTCGCAGCGCTGAGGCTTGCCACGCGTTGGCTGGGCGCGCCCGGGCTCGCGACCATGCGGTGGCGGCCGTCCGGCCGAGGATCGCACATGACGTAGCAAGGCAAGGTGCTGGAGGTTCCGTGGACCTGTCCCTGTCGACCCGTTCAGTCGGCGATCGTACGGTCGTCGAGGTTGGCGGCGAGATCGATGTGTACACCGCCCCGAAGCTGCGGGAGCAGCTGGTCGAGCTCGTCAACGACGGCAAGTACCACCTCGTCGTCGACATGGAGGGCGTCGACTTCCTCGACTCGACCGGCCTCGGTGTGCTGGTCGGCGGTCTGAAGCGGGTGCGCGCCCACGAGGGCTCGCTGCGCCTCGTCTGCAACCAGGAGCGCATCCTGAAGATCTTCCGCATCACCGGCCTGACCAAGGTCTTCCCGATCCACACCTCGGTGGACGACGCGGTCAACGCGACCGACTGACGCGGCCGGGCCGGCCCGGGTGGCCGGCCCGCTCGTTTCCTCGCGTCCGGGAGCCCGGGCCCGTGCGGCCCGGTGCGTCCCCGGACGCCCCTGGGCCGGTTCCGCCGGCCCGCAGGGGCCGGACCTCCGGCCCCGGTCGGAGCACCCCGAGGGGGAGAGATGGCAACCGTCGAACTTCGATTCAGCGCGCTTCCCGAGCATGTGCGGACGGCCCGACTGGTCGCCGCGGCCGTCGCCAGACGGGCCGGGGTCGACGAGTCGGTGCTCGACGAGGTCCGGCTCGCGGTCGGCGAGGCGTGCTCCCGCGCGGTCGGGCTGCACCAGCGCGGCGGCATCGGCGGCACGGTCCGGGTCGCGCTGACCGATCAGGAGAAGCGTTTCCTCATCGAGGTCGAGGACGAGGCCGGCCCCGCCGCCGTCCCGGCCTCCGGCGCCGCCGAGGGCGGCGACCCGGACGAGGACACCCTGGGCCTCGCCGTGATCACCGGCCTGGTCGAGGACCTGGAGGTCACCAACGGCACGGACGGTGGCCTGATCCGGATGAGCTGGCCGGTCTCGGTCCCCTCCGTCGCGGTCTGAGGCGCCGCGGGCGTCGGCGGCGCCGCTTTCGCGCTTCCGCACGCCCGCGAGGGCTGGAGCCAGGCTCCCGGGCGGGCGTCGACGCGTGGTGATCCCGGCGGTCGGCTGTTCCCGGACGACCGGGTCCGCTCGTCGATCGGGCCTCGTCGCGATGGACGACGTCCGGGTGGGTTCGCATCCCGTCACCCGGACGACCGGGCAGGCCGTCGGGACATCGGCAGCCGCCTCGACCTCCGAAGCGTTCCGGGCCGAGCTGCCGGTCAGCCGGCGGAGGGCACCCGGGGCGAGGAGGTCCGCGTCGGCATGCCCGTAGGCCGGCTGTGCGAGGACGCGCCCTCCCCTGCCGGTGCAGCAGCAGCGGCCGACCTCGCCCGTCGTTCCGCTCGACGGCGATCCCGCACGACATCGAGCATCGGCACGGGCAGCAGGCAGCGGGCAGCGGGCAGCGGGCAGCGGGGGAGTGAAACCGGAAATCGGGGAACGGACACCGGCCGTGTAGGTTCGACGACCGATGACGACCGAAACCGAAAGGCTCCTCCCGGTGAACAAGCGACTGCTGGCCGTACCCGCCCTCGGCGTGCTGCTCGCGTTCGGTGCCGTCGGCTGTGGCGACGACAACAACAGCAAGCAGCTGGAGTCCTGGGCGTCGACCGTCTGCGGCGCCGCCAAGGACCCGATCTCCCAGGCGCAGGCCGCGCTCGCCGACACCGGCCAGGTGAAGACCGGCGAAGTCCCCGCCGACCTCCAGAAGCGGCTCTCCACGGACATCGGGCGGCTGGCCAAGACCAACCAGGACATAGCCGCCGCCATCGACGGTGCCGGGGCGCCCAAGGTGCAGGACGGCGCGGCCCTCCAGAAGGACACCGTCGACGAGCTGAAGAAGGCGGCCGACGGCTACGTCGAGGTCCAGAAGAAGCTGGACGCGCTGCCCAACACCGACCAGGCCAAGTTCGCCGACGGGCTGCGCAGCGTGGCCGACCAGGTGCAGCAGCTGGCCTCGCTCTCCACCCAGGCGCAGAGCAAGCTCCAGCGGGGCGATCTCGGCGCGGCGATGGCCAAGCAGGAGGGCTGCAAGCCGTCCCCGACCACCGCCCCGACCGGCGGTGCCACCGGTGGTGCGGGCAGCGGCGCGAGCGGCACCCCGGCCCCGGGCGGTGCGGGCACGACCCCCGCCCCCGGCGCCACCGACACCCCGGGCGCTCCGGCCACCACCCCGGCGCCCGGCGCGACCGACAGTGCGAGCCCGGCCGCTGCCGGCGCGACCACCGCTCCGTCCGCCCCGGCCGGCACCCCGGCGAACCCCGCCCCCAGCGCGAGCTGAGCCCCGGCGGACCGCACGATCCGACGCGCCCGCCCCCGACACCGGCCCGACACCGGCCCGAAACCGGCCCGTCCCCGGCCCGTCCCCGGCCTGGGACCCGGCTGGTGATGGGCGGCGCGCGTCGGCCATGACGAAGTCACCCGAGCCGCCTCCGCGAGCCGCCTCCGCGAGCCGCCGCCGCCGGCCGCCGCCGCCGAACGACTCGGCGCCCCCGGCAGGGCGGCGCGCGGCGGCTCCCGGGGGCGTGCGTGGTGGTGCGGGCTTCCGTCCGATGGCCGCGGGGCGCAGCGGCGGCCGCGGGGTGGGCGCCGGGGGACAATGGCGGGGTGATCAGTAGCCCCGTTCTCGACCCGACCCGCCTCGCCAAGTTCCGCGAGGCGCTGCTCGCCGCCTCGTTCACCGCCGACGGGTGCCTGGACCTGCTCGGGCCCACCGGCTATTCGGCGTTGGCCCGCAGCGAGGCGGTCCCGGCACTGCGGGCGACCCGCGGTGGCAGCCCGCTGGAGACGCTGGTGCGGCTGTTCCTGCTCCAGCAGCCGGTCCCGTACCGGGCGGCCGCCGCCGCGCTGCCGGTGGAGGACTGCCTGGCGGACGGCTGGCTGCGCCCCGACGGCGATCTGGTGCGCGCCACCGTCGACGTCCGGCCGTACGCCAACGAGGTGGCCGGGATGCCCAGTTCGGATGCCTGGGTGGTTTCCGACCTGGGCTGCGCGGTGGGCGGCGCGGGCGGCATCGGCTCCGGCGAGACCGCGCACGGGGTGGCCCGCAAGGACCTGGTGCTGGGCGTCGGCGGTGCCTCCACCACGCTGGCCAACATCACCGTGCGCCGTCCCGTCCGGGCCGCGCTGGACCTCGGTTCGGGCTCCGGTGTCCAGGCGCTGCACGCGGCCCGCCACGCCGGGACCGTCACTGCCACGGACCTCAATCCGCGCGCGCTGCGCTTCACCGAGCTGACCCTGGCGCTGTCCGGTTTCGACAACACCGAGGTGTCCGCCGGAAGCCTCTTCGAGCCGGTCGGGGAGCGGAAGTTCGACCTGATCGTGTCCAACCCGCCGTTCGTCATCTCGCCGGGCGGCCGGTTCACCTACCGCGACGGCGGCATGGCCGGGGACGACCTGTGCCGCAGCCTGGTCCGCTCGGCCGCCGACCACCTTGAGCCCGGCGGCTACTGCCAGCTGCTCGCCAACTGGCAGCACGTCAAGGGCGAGGACTGGCAGGAGCGGCTGGCCGGCTGGGTCGCGGGCACCGGCCTGGACGCCTGGGTCGTCCAGCGCGAGGTCCAGGACGTGGCCCAGTACGCCGAGTTGTGGCTGCGCGACGGCGGTGACCACCGCGGCCCCGGCGGCGACTACCAGGCCCGGTACGGAGAGTGGCTGGACGCCTTCGAGTCGGGCCGGGTCGAGGGCATCGGGATGGGCTGGATCACCCTGCGGGCGAGCGGCGCCGAGCGTCCGACCGTCCGGGTGGAGGAGTGGCCGCACCCGGTGGAGCAGCCGCTGGGCCCGCACATCGAGGCCTGGTTCGACCGGCAGGACTTCCTCCGCTCGCACGACGACGCGGGCCTGCTCGCGGCCCGCTACGTGCTGGCCGACGAGGTGGTCCAGGAGCAGGTCGGCGCGCCGGGCGCGGAGGACCCGGAGCACGTGATCCTGCGTCACAACCGGGGCATGCGGCGCGCCACCAAGGTGGACACCGTGGGTGCCGGGTTCGTCGGGGTCTGCGACGGGACGCTGTCGGCGGGCGAGATCGTGGACGCCATCGCGCAGCTGCTCGGCGAGGACCGGGTGGTCCTGCGGGACCGGGTGCCGGAGTCGCTGCGCCTGCTGACCGAGCAGGGGTTCATCGACCCGGTCCGCTGAGGCCCGTCCCGACGGGTCCCGACGCGTCCCGACGGGTCCCGACGCGTCCTGACCCGTCCTGACCCGTCCCGGCCCGTCCTGACCCGTCCCGGCCCGTCCCGGCCCCCCGTGGCCGGATTCACCGTGCCCGGACCCCGGCTCTCCGTGACCGCATCCGCCGAGACCTGACCGGTTCACTCGCCCGTACCCCCTGGTTCGTCCGGCCGCCGCCGGGCGGCAGTCTCCCGTTGGCTCTCCACTGTGAAGCTCTGTCCACAGGCTGTGGACAGAGCTGGGGAGCCGGGGGCCAGGGGTGGACACGACGACGGCGATGGTGGGCGGGTCGGTGCTCGCCCTCTTCGGTGGCGTGCTGCTGCTCTGGTGCGCCGCCGAAGTGGGGTTGCGCCTGCGGGTGCGCCGCCGGGGGGCGTCGGCGGTGGCCACCGTGATGGCCGAGGACGACGTGCACGGCCAGCTGGACAGTGCTCCGCTGCTCTCCTTCTCGGTGCCGCCCTCGGTCGGCGGCGCGGGCGCGTGCGGGATCGCCGGGCTGGTGATCGCCCGTCCGCGGGGGCACACCCCGCTGCGCCGCCCGGACCGCTTCGCGCCCGGAACCTCGGTGCGGATCTGTTACGACCCGCGGCGCCCGAGCAGGGTGGTGCTGGCCGCGGGGGAGGTCGGTCGGGCTGCCGTCGTGGACCTGCTGTGGAGCGTCCTGGGCGTGGGCTGCCTGGCGGCGGGCGCCGGGCTCCTGGCCGTGGTCGGCAGCTGAGCCCCACCCTCACCCCCGCCCCGCCGCCCGCTCCGCCCCGTCCCCGCTCCGTGAGAACCCGTCGATTTTCCGTTGACAGATCTTGAAATCCGTCATTCCATCCTCCGGAACCTGCCGAAGGCCCCCCTCCGCGGGGCGCGAACCTCCGTCATCGGGTTACCGTTCGAGTGGCGTCGGTGAGCCCGGCAAGTGAAAAAGCGGGATCCGTCCGTTTGACAAGGGTGGCCGGGGTACGGTCACACTCCGCTGGTGGGGGTGTCGTGCCGCGGCAGCCCCGGGGCGGTGGAGGGGTCGGGCGGAGTGCAGCCCGTGCTGCCGGCGCCGACCAGCCACATAAGGACCGGGAGAGAAGAGCGAAGGTGTCCCCGAGCAGCGAGACCGCGCACGGACAGCGACTCGTCATTGTCGAGTCGCCGGCCAAGGCGAAGACGATCAAGGGCTACCTGGGCCCCGGCTACATCGTCGAGGCGAGCGTCGGGCACATCCGCGACCTCCCCAGCACCGCGGCCGAGGTGCCGGACAAGTACACCGGCGAGGTGCGGCGCCTCGGGGTGGACGTCGACCACGACTTCGCGCCCATCTACGTGGTCAACGCGGACAAGAAGTCCCAGGTCAGCAAGTTGAAGTCGCTGCTCGCGGAGTCCGACGAGCTCTTCCTCGCCACCGATGAGGACCGCGAGGGCGAGGCCATCGCGTGGCACCTCCAGCAGGTGCTCAAGCCCAAGGTGCCGGTGCACCGCATGGTGTTCCACGAGATCACCAAGTCGGCGATCCAGGAGGCCGTGGCCAACCCGCGCGAGCTCAACCAGCGCCTGGTCGACGCCCAGGAGACCCGCCGCATCCTCGACCGGCTGTACGGCTTCGAGGTCTCGCCGGTGCTGTGGAAGAAGGTCATGCCGAAGCTGTCGGCGGGCCGGGTGCAGTCCGTCGCCACCCGACTGGTGGTCGAGCGCGAGCGCGAGCGGATGGCCTTCCGCGCCGCTTCGTACTGGGACCTGGTCGGCACCTTCGGCACCGGCCGCACCCCGGCCGACGCCGCCAACCCGGAGACCTTCGGTGCCCGGCTGGCCTCTGTCGACGGCAAGCGGATCGCCAGCGGCCGCGACTTCGGCCAGGACGGCCGGCTGAAGGCCGCCAGCGCGAACACCCTGCACCTGGACGAGCAGGCGGCCCGTCAGCTGGCCGCCGCCCTGGAGCAGACGGCGTTCGGCGTCCGCAGCGTCGAGTCCAAGCCGTACCGCCGCTCGCCGTACGCGCCGTTCCGCACCACGACGCTCCAGCAGGAGGCCAGCCGCAAGCTGGGCTTCGGCGCCAAGCGGACCATGCAGGTGGCCCAGAAGCTGTACGAGAACGGCTTCATCACCTATATGCGTACCGACTCCACCACGCTGTCGGACACCGCGATCACCGCCGCCCGGGCCCAGGTCACCCAGCTGTACGGCGCGGACTACCTGCCGGACGCCCCGCGCACCTACGCCAGCAAGGTGAAGAACGCGCAGGAGGCGCACGAGGCGGTCCGCCCGTCCGGCGACCGTTTCCGCACCCCCGCCGAGACCGGCCTGACCGGTGACGACTTCAGGCTGTACGAGCTGATCTGGATGCGCACCGTCGCCTCCCAGATGAAGGACGCGGTCGGCCAGTCCGTCACCGTCCGGGTCGGCGGCACCTCCGCCGACGGCCGGGACGTCGAGTTCTCGGCCACCGGCAAGATCATCACCTTCCACGGCTTCCTCAAGGCCTACGTCGAGGGCGCCGACGACCCGAACGCGGAGCTCGACGACCGTGAGCGCCGGCTGCCGCAGGTCGCCCAGGGCGACCCGCTGGCCGCCGAGCGGATCACCCCGGAGGGCCACGCCACCAAGCCGCCGGCCCGCTACACCGAGGCCTCGCTGGTCAAGGAGCTGGAGGACCGGGAGATCGGCCGCCCCTCCACCTACGCGTCGATCATCGACACGATCATCCAGCGCCGGTACGTCTTCAAGAAGGGGACGGCGCTCGTCCCGTCCTTCCTCTCCTTCGCCGTGGTCAACCTGCTGGAGAAGCACTTCGGCCGGCTGGTCGACTACGACTTCACCGCCAAGATGGAGGACGACCTCGACCGGATCGCCGCCGGTGAGGCGCAGTCCGTGCCGTGGCTGAAGCGCTTCTACTTCGGTGAGGGCGAGGGCCACGCCGCGGGCGGCGCCGCCGAGGCCGGCAACGGCGACGGCGACCACCTGGGCGGCCTGAAGGAACTGGTCACCGACCTCGGTGCGATCGACGCCCGGGAGATCAGCTCGTTCAGGGTCAGCGACGACATCACCCTGCGGGTCGGCCGCTACGGCCCGTACGTCGAGCGCGCCTCCACCGTCGAGGGCGAGCCGGGCCAGCGTGCCGACATCCCGGACGAGCTGCCGCCGGACGAGCTCACCGTCGAGCTGGCCGAGGAGCTGCTGGCCAAGCCCAGCGGCGACTTCGAGCTCGGCCCGGACCCGGTCGGCGGCAACATGCTGGTCGCCAAGGACGGCCGCTACGGCCCGTACGTGACCGAGATCCTGCCCGAGGGCACGCCGAAGACCGGCAAGAACGCGGTCAAGCCGCGCACCGCCTCGCTGTTCAAGACGATGTCGCTGGACACCGTCACGCTGGAGGACGCGCTGCGGCTGCTCTCGCTGCCCCGGGTGGTCGGCACCGACGCCGAGGGCGCGGAGATCACCGCGCAGAACGGCCGCTACGGCCCGTACCTCAAGCGCGGCACCGACTCCCGTTCGCTCACCAGCGAGGACCAGCTCTTCACGATCACCCTCGACGAGGCGCTGGCGATCTACGCCCAGCCGAAGCAGCGCGGCCGGGCGGCCGCCGCCCCGCCGCTCAAGGAGCTGGGCAACGACCCGGTCAGCGAGCGCCCGGTGGTGGTCAAGGACGGCCGCTTCGGTCCGTACGTGACCGACGGCGAGACCAACGCCACGCTCCGCAAGGACGACGACGTCGAGACCATCACGCCGGAGCGCGGGTACGAGCTGCTCGCCGAGAAGCGGGCACGCGGACCGGTGAAGAAGGCGGCGAAGAAGGCCCCGGCGAAGAAGGCCGCGGCCAAGAAGACGACCACCGCCAAGACCGCGGCGACCAAGACCGCGGCCGCGAAGAAGACCGCCGCGAAGAAGACCACCACCAAGACGGCGGCGGCGAAGAAGACGGCGGCCAAGAAGACCGCCACGAGCAGGACGGCGGCCGACAAGGCCTCGGCCACCGAAGAAGGCTGATCCGCGGTCACCGCGGCCGGGCCCGCACCCCCGATCCCGGGGGGCGGGCCCGAGGCCCGTCGGGTCTGTGCGGGGTACGTCACAACCCGGTGATGAGCACGATCCGGAAGCCCGTTCGCCACATTCCGGCCAGGCCCAGCCCGCTACGCTGACCGTATGACGAGCGAGGAGCAGCCCACCCCCAGCGCCCCGGCCGCCAGAGCGGGGGTGTCCGACCTGCCCGGGGTCGCGCCCGCCGGGACTCCGGTGGACCGGGCCCGGGCGCTGCTGCGGACACGTGCCTACCGGCGCCTGTGGACCACCCAGCTGATCGGCGGCACCGCCGACCGGCTCGGTCTGCTGGTGCTGATCGCGCTCACCGTGATCGCCGCCGCCCAGGGCGGCCGGTTCGGCAGCCTGCCGCGCAGCCTCGCCTTCGCCCTCGCCGCGGTCCTCGCCGTCCGGGTGCTGGCGACCGGCCTGGTCGGCGTCGCACTGCTCGGCCCGGTGCACCGGCTGGTCACCGGCCGACTGGACCGGCGCTGGACGCTCTTCGGCACCGACGTGCTGCGCGCCCTGCTGATCGGCCTCGCCCCCTGGTGGAGCGTCTGGCTGGGCTCCGCCGCCGAGCCGTCCGGGGCCGCCACCTACGCCCTGCTCGCCACCGTGTTCGTCACCGGTGCCGCCGAGCGGGTCCGGGGGATCGCCAAGGCCGCCGCCGTTCCCGGCCTGCTGCCTCCGGCCAACCCGCACCTGCCGGTCGCCGAGCAGCGCCCGGCCGCGGCCAACCTGGAGAGCGTCCGGAGCATCGACCGCTTCACCGGCTGGGTGACCGTGCCGCTCGGCGCGCTCGGCCTGGTGGCCTTCACCCTGCTCAACAACATCGGCGCGGCCCTCGGCTCCGACTGGCTCCGCGCCCACCAGCTCACCTTCGCGGCGCTCGGCGCGGCCGGGCTGTTCGCCGCCGCGGCGGTCCGCGACCACCTCCAGCAGCTGCCCGGCGGCCCGGTGTCCGTCGCCCCGGTCTCGCCGCTCCAGGGCCTGCGCGCCCCGACCGACGCCGCCCCCGGCCCCGCGCTGAGCAAGGGGCGCACCGGCGGCGCCCCGTACTTCACCTTCGCCGTCGCGGCCGGCTACGCCGCGATGGCGGGCGTCGCCGCGCTCGCGCTGCTCACCGCCGCCGAGCACCGCGCCGGGCCGATCGGCTACGGCCTGCTGGTGCTCGCCGCCGCCGGGACGCCCGCCCTGGGCGCCCGGCTCACCCGGGCCACGCTGCCCTCGCTGTCCCGTCGCCGGCTGCTCGCGCTGGCGCTGCTCACCCAGGGCGTCGCACTGATCCTGGCCGGGCTGGTGCTGGACTTCGTGCTGGTCCTGCTGCTCACCGTGCTGGCCGGGCTGGCCGCCGGGATCGTGATCTCGGCCGGACGCACCCTGCTCGCCCAGGAGGTCGAGGAGGCCCGGCTGCCGAAGGTCACCGAGCACCTGTTCGCGGTGCTCCGGACCGTGGTCGCCGCCGCGCTGGTCGTCGTCCCGCTGATCGCCGCCGCCTACGGGGACGTCGAGTACGGCACCGTCGAGCCCGGCTCCTTCACCTTCATCCACGGCGGCGCGGCCCTGGCCGTCGCCACCTCCGGGCTGCTCACGCTGGTGCTCGCCGCGGTCGTGCTGCTGCGCACCGACGACCGGCGCGGCACCGCGCCGTTCGTCCGGGACCTGGTGGACTCGGTGCGCGGCCCGGGCGGCCCGGCGCCGCGCCTCGGCGCGGGCACCGGCTTCTTCATCGCCCTGGAGGGCGGCGACGGCGCCGGCAAGTCCACCCAGGCCCAGGCGCTCGCCGAGTGGATCCGCGGCAAGGGGCACGAGGTCGTGCTCACCCGCGAGCCCGGCGGCAGCCCGGTCGGCCAGCGGCTGCGCGGCCTCGTCCTGGACGTCGGCAACACCGGCCTGTCGCACCGCGCCGAGGCGCTGATCTACGCCGCCGACCGCGCCGAGCACGTCGAGAACGTCATCCGGCCGGCCCTCGCCCGCGGCGCCGTGGTGATCACCGACCGGTACATGGACTCCTCCATCGCCTACCAGGGCGCCGGTCGCGACCTGGCCGCGACCGAGGTCGCCCGGATCTCCCGCTGGGCCACCGGCGGGCTGCTGCCCGACCTGACCGTCGTCCTGGATGTCGACCCGACCAAGGCCCGCGAGCGCTTCACCGAGGCGCTGGACCGGCTGGAGTCCGAGCCCACCGAGTTCCACCTGCGGGTCCGGGCCGGCTTCCTCGCCCTCGCCGCCGCCGACCCGGCGCGCTACCTGGTCGTGGACGGCAGCCAGGCCCCCGGCTTCGTCACCACTGCCATCCGGCACCGGCTCGACCGCGAGCTGCCGCTCTCCGAGCAGGAGAGGGCCGCCCGCGCCGAGCAGGAGCGGCTGGCCAAGGAGGAGGCCGAGCGCCGCGCCGCCGAGGAGGCCCGCAAGAAGGCCGAGGAGGAGGCCGCCGAGCGCAAGCGGCAGGAGGTGCTGGCGCAGCTGCGGGCCGAGCAGGCGGAGCAGGAGCGGCTGGCCGAGGAGGAGGCCGAGCGGGCCGCCGCCGAGGCCCGGCGCAAGGCCGAGGAGGAAGCGCGCCGCAGGGCCGAGGAGGAGGCCGCGCGTCGCGCCGAGCAGGAGGCCGAGCGGCGCAGGGCCGAGGAGGCCCGGCTGGCCGCCGAGGCCGCCGAGCGCAAGCGGATCGCCGAGGAGGCGGCCGCCCAGGCCGAGCTCCAGCGGCAGCGCGAGCTGGCCCGCGAGGAGCAGCGCCGCCGGGCGGAGGAGGCGCTCCAGCGGGCCGAGGAGGCGCGGCTGGCGCAGGCCGCCGCGCTCGCGGCCGCGGCTGCGGCGGCGGAGTCCGCGGAGGGCCGGGCCGAGGCGCGGCCGGGTCCGGGTTCGGCGTCCGACGCGGGTTCGGCGTCGGGTCCGGGTTCAGCGTCGGGTTCGGGTTCGGTGGCCGGGGAGTCGGCTGCGGAGACGACCACGGAGCTGCGGGCGGTCCGGGACGTTCCGAAGGGCGCCCCGCGGGACGCGGCGCAGTCGGCGGCGCAGGCTCCGGTGGGCGGGCTCGGGGACGAGGCGACGCGCGAGCTCTCGCCGCGGGACCGGCAGGCGGCCGTCCGGGCTGCTGAGGCCGCCGAGGCGCGCAAGGCCGCGGAGGCTGCCGAGGCGCGCCGGGCGGCCGGCGGAACTGCCGGTACGGTCGACGAGACCGCCAAGCTGCCGGTGGTGCCGGCCTCGGCGGTGGACGAGACGGCCGTGCTGCCGAGGGTCCCGGCGGAGGCCGACCGGACCGAGGTGCTGCCGCGGATCGAGCCGGGCCGCACCGAGGGCCGCACCGAGGGCCGGCCGGCGCAGGGGCCGCGGCGCGCGGAGCCGGTGGACAGCACCCGCGAGCTGCCGGTGGTCGACGCCGGGCCGACGGCCGAGCGGTCGCAGCCCGGTGCCGAGCGGCCGAGGCCGGAGTGGGCCGAGGAGACGCCGCTGGACGACCTGCCGAGCCTCACCGACACCCTGCTGGGCTCGCACGACGAGTGGACGCGCTGGGAGCACGGCGGTCAGGGCCAGGGCGCTCCGTACGGCGGCCCGCAGGGCGGCGCGGAGCGGCCCGAGGGCCGCAGGGACGCACAGGACAAGGGCGACGGCACGGGTGACGGCAAGGGCGACGGCAAGGGCGACGGCAAGGGCAAGGGCCGTCGCTGGGGCCGCCGGGGCTGACCGGACACGTGTGGGCGGCGCCGTCGGGGCAGGTCCCCGGCGGCGCCGCCGCGTTCCGTGGGGCCGCCTCCTCGCCCCGCCGTGACCCGGACGGAGCAGTGGGTGTCGGAGCGGAGACGTATGCTCGACGGCGGGGAAGAGGCGCCACGAGCGCTGCCGTACTGAGCTTGGGAGCAGCAGTGGCCGTCTGGGACGACCTGGTGGGCCAGGAGCGGGTGGTCGAGCAGCTGACCGCCGCCGCCCGGGCGGCCGGGGCGACGATCGAGGCCGGTCGCGGGACCGCCCCGGTCGAGGGCGCGAACGCCTCCCTGATGACGCACGCGTGGCTGTTCACCGGCCCGCCCGGCGCCGGGCAGGTCACCGCCGCGCGCTCCTTCGCCGCCGCCCTCCAGTGCACCAGTCCCGACCTCGCGCTCGGCGGCACGCCCGGCTGCGGGTTCTGCGACGGCTGCCACACGGTGCTGGCCGGCAGCCACGCCGACGTGAAGTACGTCCGTACCGACGGCCTCTCCATCGGCGTCGGCGACATGCGCGACCTGGTCGTGCGCGCCTCCAGCTACCCGACCGGCGGCCGCTGGTCGGTGATCCTGGTGGACGCCGCCCACCGGCTCACCGAGGCCGCCGCGAACGCGCTGCTCAAGGGCGTGGAGGAACCCTCCCCGCGCACCGTCTGGCTGCTGTGCGCCCCCTCCGTCCAGGACGTGCTGCCGACCATCCGCTCACGCTGCCGCCTGCTGGTGCTGCGCACCCCCGCGGCCGAGGCGGTCGCCGACACGCTGGTCCGCCGTGACGGCGTCGACCCGGAGACCGCCCGGCTCGCCGCGCTGGCCGGGCAGGGCGACATCGAGCGCTCGCGCCGCCTCGCCGTCGACGAACAGGCCCGCACCCGCCGGACGGAGGTGCTGCGCATCCCGCTGGAGGTGGGAGACATCGGCGGCTGCCTGACCGCCGCCCAGCGCCTGGTCGACACCGCCAAGGCCGACGCCGAGGCGCTCGCCGAGACCCAGGACGCCAAGGAGACGGACGACCTCAAGGCCGCCTACGGCGCCTACGAGGGCGGCAAGGTGCCGCGCGGCATGGCCGGCGCGGTCAAGGAGCTGGAGAAGCGGCAGAAGAGCCGGGCCACCCGCACCCGCCGGGAGACCCTCGGCGTCGCCCTGCTCGACCTGCTCGGCTTCTACCGGGACGTGCTCGCCATCCAGCTCGGCTCCACCGGCGCGCTCGCCAACGAGGACCAGCGGCAGGCGCTGAACCGGGTGGCCCAGGCCGGGCCGGCGGAGAGCACGCTGCGGCGGATCGAGGCGGTGCTGGCCTGCCGTCAGGCGCTGGACCGCAACGTCGACCCGCTGCTCGCGGTCGAGGCGATGACGGTGGCGTTGCGCGCGGGCTGAGCGCGGGCTGAGCGCCGATCGGGGGCGGGGCCGTCCGGCTCCGGGCCCTCGGGCCCTCGGACCGTCCACCCGGGCGTCGCTCCGGCGGGCGTCGGCTGTACGCCTCCCGGAGCCGGTGCGCCATCCCACCTTCGAGTGAACGAGCGACACTCGCCGGGCACACCGTCGTGTGACCGTCCACCCGTTGTGCACGCTGGGGGCCGACTGCGCCCGCTGCCGGGGCGGTCGCCTTCCGTGCGCGCCGGGTCCGGTTCGGCGCGACCCCCTCCAGAGGTGGTGCGTCCCGTGGTTCGTTCGCTCCTCGTCATCCCCTTGCTGGCCGCCGCCCTCGGCGGGATCTGGCTGGCCCGGGGCGCCCAACACCGCTGGCGCGACCTGCGCGCCGCCGAGACCTACGAGCTGGCCGGCGACCGCTGGCCGATGCTGCTGCGGGCGGCCGGGGCGATGGTCTGCGGGGTGTGCGTCACCGCGCTGACGGTGCTCACCACGCTGGGCGCCTTCGGCGGTCTCGGCCGGGGCACCCAGGAGCCGGACCGGGCGGAGCCGGTCGTGGACGCGGCGGGCTCGGCTCCGGGCACGGACACGGGTGCCGGGACCGGTTCGGGGACGGTGGTCCGGCAGCAGCAGGCGGTGCCGCCCGCGGTCGCCGAGTCGGCCGCCGCCCCCGACCCCGCTGCCCCCGCCGCCGTCGCGGCTGCCGCGGCCCCCGCCGTGGTCAGCCGCTTCGACAGCGTCGGCCACCCCGGCGGGGGCGAGCTGCTCCAGTCCGCCGTACTGGGCCCCGACGGCCACCCCCGCAACATCCGGGTCTGGCTTCCGCCGCAGTACGCCAAGGAGCCGAACGCCCGCTTCCCGGTCGTCGTGATGCAGGCCGCCACGCCCCAGAAGACCGCCGACGCCGAGGTCCCGGACGTCTTCGAGGGCATCGGGGCGGCCCTCCAGACCGGCAAGTCCCACCCCTTCATCCTGGTCGCCCCCGAGGCGCCGAACGGCACCGCGCACCCCTGCGAACTGGTCGCCGCCGCTCCGGCCGCCGTCGCCGACGACGCGACGCTGCGCACCACCATCGCGACCTCCTTCCGCACCCTGCCGCCCGGCCCGGCCTCCTGGGGCACCCTCGGCGTCGAGGCCGGCGCGCCCTGCGCGGCCGCCGCCGGGCTCTCCCGGCCCGACCTGTACGGCGCGGCGGCGGCGGTCTCCGGCCGGTACGACGCCACCGCGCTCACCCAGACCGGTGCCGAGGCCCCGGCCGGCAGCGCCGCCAAGCTGCTGCTGGCGGCCGCCAAGGGCGACTCCGCCGGGCTGGACGCGGCCCGCAAGCTCCAGGCCGCACTGAAGGCCGGCCCCGGAGCGGCGGCCAAGGCCGAGGTGCGGATCTCGGACAACGTGCAGGACTTCACCCCCGACCGGGAGCGGCTGCGGCTGGTCCGTCAGGCGGCGCAGTTCCTGGCCGAGGCGCTGGCCAGGGCGTCCTGAGGGCAGGTCCGGCGGCACTACGCTGCCCGGTACCCCGGAGCGGGTGCCGGGCAGCTGCGTTTCCTCCGGGGTGCTTCGAGGGTTGTTCCCACTGCGGGTGTTCCCCCGGTGTTCCTTCGGTTCTTCCACGTGCTGGTCGGTTGCGGAGAGGTGGCGGATGAGGGCCTTCGAGCGGGCACAGGCGCAGGCGCAGGCATCGGTGCGGGCGCGGGCACAGGCATCGGCGCGGGCACGGGTGCTGGCCGCGGCGCTGGTCGTCGTAGGGCTGCTGGCGGGCGGTTGCAGCGCGGATCCGGCCGGGGCGCCGGCGGCCCCCTCCCCGGACCCGGCCGCCTCCGGCACGTCCTCGGCCCCGACGGCCGCGGGGGCCGGAGCCACCCCGCTGGAGCCGCTGCCCGCCGCCGTCCCGGCCGCGCTCGCGCCGTACTACGCGCAACGTCCGGTCTGGCAGCCCTGCGACAGCGGGTTCGAGTGCACGACGTTCCGGGTGCCGCTGGACTACGACCACCCGGGGGACGGGGACCTCACCCTCGCGGCCGCCCGGGCCGCGGCGGAACCGGCGGGCACCGGGAGTGCTTCCTCCGACCCGTCCGCCCCCGCCCCCGCCCACGCCCCCGCCCCGTCCGCCTCCGCCACCGCCTCTGCCTCCGCCGCTTCCCAGGGCACGCGGCTCGGCTCCCTCCTGCTCAACCCGGGCGGGCCCGGCGGCTCCGCGATCGAGTACCTGGAGGCCGCCGCCCGCACGTACGACCACGGGGTGCGGGCCCGCTACGACCTGGTCGGCCTCGACCCGCGCGGGGTGGGCCGCAGCAGCCCCGTCAGCTGCCTGAGCGGCGACCGGATGGACGCCTACACCGCCGTCGGCCTGGCGCCCGGCGACCAGGGCGGGGTCGACGCGCTGGTCGCGGCCGACAAGGAGTTCGCCGAGGGCTGCCGGACGCAGGCCGGGGCGGCGCTCGGCCACCTCGGCACCGTCGAGGCCGCCCGCGACATGGACGTGCTGCGCGCCCTGCTCGGCGACGAGAAGCTGAACTTCGTCGGCAAGTCCTACGGCACCTTCCTCGGCGCGACCTACGCCGGGCTGTTCCCGAGCCGGGTCGGGCGGCTGGTGCTGGACGGCGCGATGGACCCGTCGCTCGACTCCGTCGCCGGCAACCGCACCCAGGCGGGCGGCTTCGAGACCGCCTGGGCCGCCTTCGCGCAGGACTGCGCCAAGCGCGAGGACTGCCCGCTCGGCCGCACCGAGCAGCAGGTCGGCGACCGGCTCACCGCCCTGCTCGGCGGGGTCCGCACCGCCCCGCTGCCCACCACCGACGCCGGCCGTCGGCTCACCGGGTCCCAGGCGACCACCGGCGTCATCCAGGCCATGTACGCCGACTTCCTCTGGCCCAAGCTGCGCGCCGCGCTCACCGACGCCGAGGCCGGCGACGGCACCGGGCTGCTGAGGCTCTCCGACGACTACTACGGGCGCGAGTCGGACGGCTCGTACCCCAACCTGATGTTCGCCAACATTGCGGTGAACTGCCTCGACCTGCCCGCCCCGTTCCACGGCCCGGAGGACGTCCAGCGGGCGGTACCGGAGTTCGAGCGGGTCTCGCCGCACTTCGGGCGCGACATGGCCTGGATGGCCCTGACCTGCGCCTACTGGCCGGTCCGGGCCACCGGGGCGGCGCACACCGTCCGGGCCGCCGGCGCCGCCCCGATCGTCGTCATCGGCACCACCCGCGACCCGGCCACCCCGTACGCCTGGGCGCAGTCGCTGGCCGGCCAGCTGGAGTCCGGGCGCCTGCTCACCTTCGACGGCGACGGCCACACCGCGTACGGCCGGCACAGCACCTGCGTGGACGGCGCGGTGAACCGCTTCCTGCTGACCGGGGAGGCCCCGGAGCAGGGCAAGCGCTGCGAGCGGTAGGGCGGGCCGGGCGCCGGCCGACCGACAGGTGGTTTTCACTTCAACCGATTACCGGTACGGCGTTACGATGAGCGCCCCTTGCCACCCTCCCCTGCACCGGAGCTCATCGTGCTCGGAGTCAACGACCTGGCGACGTACATCCTCGGCGCCCTCGTCATCATCCTGCTGCCCGGCCCCAACTCCCTGTACGTCCTGTCCGTCGCGGCCCGCAAGGGCATCCGCACCGGCTACCGGGCCGCGGCCGGCGTCTTCATCGGCGACCTCACCCTGATCAGCCTCACCTCGCTGGGCGCGGCCTCCCTGCTCAAGGCCAACCCGGCCGTCTTCGCCGTGGTCAAGTTCGGCGGCGCCGCCTACCTCCTCTGGATCGGCTACGGCATGCTCCGCGCCGCCCGCCAGCTCTGGCGCGAACGCCGCGCCGCGGCCGACCCCACCACCGAGCAGACCCCCGAAAGCACCGAGAACCCCTTCCGCCGCGCCCTCGTGATCAGCCTCCTCAACCCGAAGGCGATCCTCTTCCTGCTCTCCTTCTTCACCCAGTTCGTCGACGCCTCCTACGGACAGCCCGCCCTCTCCTTCGCCCTCCTCGGCGGCATCCTCCAGACCTTCAGCTTCCTCTACCTCTCCCTCCTGATCTTCGCGGGCACCACCCTCGCCACCGCCTTCCGCCGCCGCAAGCGCCTCTCCGCCACCCTCACCAGCGGCGTCGCCGTCCTCTTCGCCGGCTTCGCCGCCAAACTCGCCGTCTCCTCCGCCTGACCCCCGCCCCCGGATACCGGGTAACGGATCACCCGCCAACCTGTGTAGACTGGCCCGCGTTGCCGCCACACACGGCGACGGTGCCGCCTTAGCTCAGCTGGCCAGAGCAACGCACTCGTAATGCGTAGGTCGCGGGTTCGAATCCCGCAGGCGGCTCTGTAGAAGCCCCAGGACTCACTCGCCGTGACCTGGGGCTTTTGCCTTTCCCCGATCTGCGGGCAGGCGCCGGCGACGCGCCACGGGATCGCTTGCTTGAGCGATGCGTGAGCGCGGGTGTTGATCCCGCCTCGGCCCTTGCTCCTCGGCCCCGGCCTTCCCGGCTTCGCCCCCGGTCCGGACGGCTCGCTTCGGTGCGGATCCGCAGCGGCGATCACGTGCCGCACCGTGCGCGGAGTCGGCCGCGACGAAGCGGAGGAGCGTGTCCAAGGCCGGCACCTCGGCCTGTTCGCAGCTGGTATGGTGCGGCATCTGATTGGTCGCAAGCCCGGGGGGCCTGGTGCAGATCACTCTTCGTTTGGTGGACGCGCGCTCCGATGAGTTGGGCGCGCTGGAGAAGTGGCTCAAGTCCGAGCGTGATCTGCGTCGTGTGGTCGTCCGGCGCGAACACGCGGCCACCCTTCCGGGCGACATGGGAGTGCTCGCGGACTGTCTGCGCTTTGCCATCGATGCGGGACTGGTCGGTGTGCTGGCACAGTCGGTGATCGACTACTGGCGGTCGAAGGCCGCCTCCCGTCCGGCCGAGGACAGGCCGATGCTGGTCATCGAACGCGTGGATGCTCCTGACGGCACGCGGACCATCACCATCGAGGCGCGTGACCCCGAAACCGCCGAGGCGGTGCTCCGCGAACTGCCGCGTTCTCTCGGCAGTTCATGAACGCCGAGCCGCCTGCCGGAGAGAAGTCACGCGCCGTCCTCATCTCGTCCCGCATCTTCACCGACAGTACGTTCGCCGAGCTCGAGGCGGTTGAGCGAACAGTCGAGAAGGTGAGCGAGCAACTGCGTGATCCTGCTGTGTGGGGGCTCAGGCTCGATCACTGCCAGGAGATCTTGACGCACAAGAGCAACCCCGCCGAGATCCTCTCGGTCGTCCAGGCGGCGTCCCAGGCGGCGGAGGAGTGCTTCGTCCTCTACTTCGCGGGTCACGGTGTCGAGGAAGGCGGGCAACTCCTGCTGCCACTGACGCATTCCCGAGCCGACATGCCGAGCACCATGCTGGCGTTCGCCGACCTGATGAATGCGGTGGGCAGCGGGCCCGCGCCGATCAAACTCGTCCTTCTCGACTGCTGCCATGCCGGGCTGGCCATGGACGTCCTGCCCTTCGAGCAACACGTTGCCGGTGAGGCACCGGAGGGCTGCTACGTCCTCGCCGCCTGCGAAGCCAACCGAACGGCCAAGTCACCCGAGGACAACGAGTTCACGGCTTTCGGCCAGGCCCTCATCACGTGCCTGGTGGCTGGTGGGCCGTCCACTGAGCAGTTCTGGACACCGCGGCAACTGTTGGCGCATGTCGACAAGTGGCTCACCAGCCGTGGTTACCCGCGACCGGTCACCAATGACTCGCGGGTGGGTGAACTGCCCTGGGTGAGGAATCGGCGGTTCGTGAAGCCGTTCGAGGCGGCCGGCTATCAAGCGCCCGCGCCGGACAGTGACAGTGGGACGCCGGCGCAACCTGAGAAGATCCAGTACCTCGGCCCGGACCCGTTGCCGCTGCCGATCCCTTTCCTGGGGCGCGACGCATTGCTGGGTGAGGCGCGCCCAATGGTGCGCATGGGGCAGGTCCTTCCCGTGATGGGACGGGCGCAGGTGGGCAAGTCGGCGCTTCTCACCTCGCTTCTCGCCAAGGCCGACCTCCTGCCCGCGGGTTCCCTCCCGCCCGTGGTGCTCGAGATCGAGCCCAGTGCGGCGGCTGAGAGCCCGCTGATGGAGGCGATCACCAGAGCGCTGCACCAGACGCTGGACGACAGCGAATTCATGGTTGCGGCCAAGCGTACGACCGATGGCCTTCTCGACCTCGTTCTGCCTCGTCAGGTCAAGGGCAGGAGTCTCATTCTTGTCATCAAGGCGTCTCGCATCGACCTGAATCGCCCGGAACTCCGCGAAGAGCTGGACGAGCTGCTGAGGCAGGACGTCTTCAAGCGCGCCGCGGTCATCGTGGAGACCACCGAAACCGTTGAGATCGACGGTGGAAGCCACCGGCCGAGGCCCCTCGTCGTACCTGCGCTGGCCACATCGGACGCTCTCGCGCTGATCGGCGACTGGCTCGCCGACGAGAATCTCGTGACCGATGTCAACGGCCTGGATCTGGTGGGCTATGACGAGATAGTGCGTCGCCCCGGGGTCATCGAACGCGCCGTCCGCCTGGTCTGTCGAATTCACCGGAAGGACGATTACGACAGTTTCCTCGCGGGATTCGACGCCCGTTCCCGGGCGGCGGTGGAGATCGGGCCCGAAGAGTTCGAAGAAGCCCTGATGGAGGCCGCAGAGCCGACCATCGCCGGCGTACTGGACAGGGCCTGGTCCACCGCGACAGGAACGGACCGCACCAAAGGCCAGGCCCTCCTCACCGTGTGGGGAGTCATCGACGAACTGCCACTCCCGGTGGTCGCGCTCCGGGGCATGGGGTTGCCGGACAGTGTGTTGCGGGTGCTTTTCAACGAGGGGATTCTCGTCCCTTGGCGTCCCGCCGCCGACTCGGGACCTCCAGCCGGGGATTCCCCCCGGCTGGAGGTCAGCCCGGTCAGTCGAGAGGCGCTCAGGAACGATCTCCTGCGTACGATCCGGTCCACCGCTGACATGGCGGCGGGCGCCGACGGGGAGCGCCCGTGCGACGTCGTCGACCGGAACCTGATCGCGGCCGGGCGCCTGCTGGCCAACACGGTGCTGCCGAGCGGGGAGACGGAGGGGGAGTCGGAGGCAGTGCCTCGTGTGATCGAGGCACTGCGTCGGGCCGTGGGATGGATCGACCGCCATGTCCCGGACGCGCTGCCCGGGTTGCGCGCGCGACTCGGCCTCTACGTCAACGGCGACTCCGCGGACGCGGTCCTCCTGCCGGTGGCGCAGACGATCGGTTCTGTTCCGCTGACGGACCCGGCGAACACCTCGCCGGAGACGGTCTCGCGGACTGGCGCGGAGAGTGAGCGATCGGCTGCCCGGAATGCTGTGGCGAACGGTGCAGAACCCGGCAACGGAGCTGTGCGGGGATGGGAGTTGATCGACGAGCTGTACGCGGCGGCGGGACGCCTCAACCTGGCCTCCCGGGCGTCTGTGCAGGAGCCGGATGCGGTCGCGACCTTCCTGTCCGCGTTCGAGTACGCCGTATCGCTCTTGGAGGTGTGCGGTGAAGCCGCCCCGTGGCGTGTGCTTCGCTCCGTCGACCAGTGCGGCTTCCACGGGGCGCGCCGCCATCGCGCGCTTGCCCAGGTGGCCCCCGCCCGTGAACGGTTGACGCGACAGCTGGCGGCCCTCCATGAAGGTCCCGCCAACGTCTCGCTGAACCGTCTGCTGTGGTCGACATCCTGGATCCTGAACACGGCTGCTGCCCAGATTTCGGCAGACGTGAGCGCCGATGCCTCCGACAGTCTCGAACTGGCGGAGCAACTGATCGAGGTCTTTCCTCTGGCGCAGGAGTCGCGGGCCCGCCAGACCCGGAACTGGTTCCTCTACAGGTTGGCAGGACTTCGCCGTGCGACGGCGACGACGGCGGACGAGCGACGGACAGCGGTGCGTTCCGCCTATGAACTCGCGAACGAGAACGCCCGTTTGGCGAGCGTGGTCCCGGAGCGTCAGCAGCAGTGGACACACAATCTCCTGGCAAGCGGGTACATGTACGCGCAGGAGACAAGGGGGGACGGAGAGCGGCTGGAGCTGGCCCGGGAGACACTGTCGGCACTTGAGGAGGCGTGGGGCTCCAGGGACGACTGGCCGGTGCCACTGGTGGTCGAAGCGGCCGGATTCCTGCGCAGGGTCCACGAGCGGCACGCGGATCTGGAGTTGCAGTACGCGGGTGCCCGGGAGGTTCTCGCTCTCCTGAACGGCCGGGCCGGAAGCCTTGCCGATCGGGAGGGGCCCAGCGCCACCATGCCGCTGGACCACATGGTCGAACTGGCCGAGGCCAACGCGTTCCTGGCCTATGTCTACCGTGAGCGCAACGATCACGCGTCGGCCCGGCACAGCCTTCAACAAGGTGTGCGCATGGCCCGGATCGCCGTGCGGTCCTTCCCCACCGGACGCACCTACATGACGTGGCTCCGGCTGCTCCGCACGAAGCAGGCCTGGTCCGGGGGCGGTCGTGGACGGACGCTGCTTCCGGAGCACGCCAAGGCCGTCGAAGAGGTCCGTCGGTGGCTCGACAGTGGTGAGGAGGTCCGGGCCGGGAATCAGTCATTGGCCCTGCTGCACTTGTGGTGCTTGGACAGCGATTGGCAGCGGGAAGGGACCCTGGTGGTCGCGGCGCAGGCCGTACCCGTGCACAACACGGGCTGGAACACCGGCCGTTCCTTGCAGCAGGTACGAGCCGACCAGGTTCACCGCGGGCGCTGGAACGCGCTGATGGCGCATGAGCGGGTGTACGGTCCGACCTGGGCGCTGTACGAGGCCCGCATCAGGATCACTCGTGAGTACCAGCGCTGGACCGCGATCTACAGCAGGCGCCCGCAGGAGGTCGATCACGGACCGGTTTGGGAACTGCTGGACAGGGCCGGGCAGTTGTTTCCGCGGAACCTGGACGTCATGAGGTCCCGTGCGTCCTACCACCGATACATCTGGGAGTACGGCGAGGCGGCTCGACTCCACGCCGAGGCGGCTCGGCAGGAGCGGGACGGGGACCGTTGGCGTCGTGGTCTGATCGAGGCGTCCGAGTGTCTGCTGAGACAGGCGATCTATGAAAAGGGGATTTCCTCCGCGGCGCGGGAGTCGGCCTTGTGCGCGGCTTCGGACTACCTGCAGGAGGTTACCGAACTCCACACACAGGCCCCCCGGGTGTCGCTGCTGTCCGCTCGGATCGCCCTCGAGTTGGGCAGGCCGGTGGACTGGGACCTGGCCGACTCCAAGTTTGCCGAGCTGATCGGTGACGACTACGTCGGAAACGTGGGGCGCTACCTCAATGAACGTCGGGACCGGACGGCCGCGGACATCGACAGCGGCCCCGCGGCGGACTCCGTTGAATGGGAGCATGCGGCAGCGCCCCATGAGGCACTCGTGGTGGATGACCTCCTCGAAGAGCACTTCACCGACGTCGAAGTCCTGATGTCTCTGGGGAGTCTCTACCTGCGGCGTTCCATCTTGAACGCGGAACAGGATCCGGAAGCGGCCCGGTCCAGCGCCTGGCGGGCCTACAACTGCTTCGACGGACGCAGGGTCATGGAAGCAGCCGTCAACGGTCAGGAGAAGGTCGACACTGCCTTCATGCGCGGTCAGACCATCGCATGGGCGGCCGAACTCGCCGGCTCCACGGACCCCTTTCCCCGAGACAGCGGATGGCAGCGCGGGTGGCTGGATCTCGCGGAGTCTCGACTGCAGTCTGCCCGCAGTCGAAGTGCGGGCGGCTTCCACGAGTTGGTCTGCACGTGGGACAGCCGGTTGCGGGCGCTGAAAGCCGGGCTCAGGAGAAAGTGACGCACTGTCATCGGTCGAGTGCCGGTGCCGAGTGGTTCGTCCGCAAGAACGGACCGTGCCGCACTGCCGAAGGCCCGGGCCGGATCGGATCCGGGCCGGGCCGTTTCGTGTGCGCCGGCGGGTGGGGTCACTGGTCGAGGTAGGTGAGGGCGGCCAGGATGCGGCGGTTGTCGGTGGTGGTCGGGGGGAGGCCGAGCTTGGTGAAGATGTTGGTGATGTGCTTGGCGACGGCCTTCTCGGTGATGAAGAGGGCCTGGGCGATGCCGGCGTTGGAGCGGCCCTGGGCGAGGGATTCGAGGACGTCGCGTTCGCGGGTGGAGAGGGTGGCGAGGGCGGTGTCGCGGTCCTTGGCGGCCAGGAGCCGGGTGACGACCTCGGGGTCCATGGCGGTGCCGCCGGCGGCGACGCGGCGGATGGCGTCGAGGAACTGGGCGCCGTTGGTGATGCGGTCCTTCAGCAGGTAGCCGATGCCGCGGCCGCCGGTGGTGAGGAGTTCGCGGGCGTAGAGGGGTTCGACGTACTGGGAGAGCAGCAGGACGGGGAGGCCGGGGGTGGTGCGGCGGGCGGTGAGGGCGGCGCGCAGGCCCTCGTCGGTGAAGGTCGGCGGCAGCCGGACGTCGACGATCGAGACGTCCGGCCGCTGCTCGGTGAGGGCCCGGAGGAGGTCGGGGCCGTTGTCCACGGCGGCCGCCACCTCGTGGCCGTGGGCCTGGAGGAGGCGGATCAGGCCGTCCCTCAGGAGGAAGTGGTCTTCGGCGAGGACAATGCGCAAGGAAGCTCCATGGTCACCGTGGTCGGACCGTCGGGGGGACTGCTGACGGAGACGACCCCGTCGAAGGTGGCGAGCCGTCGTTCGACGCCGCGCAGCCCGGTGCCCCGGCGGGCGTCCGCGCCGCCGCGCCCGTTGTCGGAGACGGTGATGCGCAGCACGCCGCGATCGTAGCGGAGTTCGATTCCGGCGCGGCCGGCGTCGGAGTGCTTGACGACGTTGGTGAGGAGCTCCGAGACCGCGAAGTAGGCGGCGGACTCGACGGGCATCTCGGGGCGGCCGGGCAGGTCCGCCGAGACCTCGGTGGGGACCGGGCAGACCATGGCCAGCGCCCGTACCGCGTCGGTGAGTCCGCGGTCGGCGAGGACCGGCGGGTGGATGCCGCGGACCAGGTCGCGGAGCTCCTCCAGGGCCTTGGCCGAGGACTGGCGGGCCTCGACCAGCAGGGCGCGGACGGCCTGCGGGTCGCTCTCCAGGAGGTGTTCGGCGGCGTCCAGGGTCATGCCCATCGCGACCAGCCGGGCCTGGGCGCCGTCGTGCAGGTCGCGCTCGATCCTGCGGATCTCGGCCATCCGGGTGTCGACGGCGGTGCTGCGGGTGGCGGTCAGGTGGGCGATCCGGCCGGCCAGCAGCTCCTGCTCGCCCGGGGCGAGCATCGAGTGGACGTGGCGGGCGTGCCGGTGGACGGTGCGGGGCGCGAGCCAGAGCGCGAGCGGGAGGTGGAGCAGGCCGAGGACGCCGGCGAGGACGGCGGTGACGGTGCCCTCGATCGGGATGAACTCGAACCAGAGGCCGTCCCATTCGGCGGACAGCGGGACGCCGAAGAAGGCCAGGAAGACGCCCCAGAGGCCGGCGAGCAGGGCGGCGACCGGCAGGAAGGCCAGCACGCTGCCGAGGAACGGCTCGGCGAGGACCCAGCGGAACTCGCGGCGGGTCTGCGGGTCGCCCGTGATCCAGCGGTAGCGGGCGAATACGCCGGAGGCGCCCTCGGGCACCGGGGGCAGCGGGCCGGGCGGCCCCGGGAAGCGGATGCCGGACCAGTCTGCGGCCAGGGCGCGTTGACGGTCGGTCAGCGCGCGCACCCGGGCCATGGCCCGCGGGACCAGTCCGAGGCCCGGGCCGACGAGGGAGAGCGCGCCGGTGACACCGAGGGAGTGGGCGAGGGCGACACAGGAGAGCCGGCTGAGGGTCAGGCTCCGGCGGAGGGCGGTGAGCCCGGCCGCTACCGAGAACCCGGCCGGTACGGAAGAGCCGGCCGGTACCGAGGACCCGGCCGGTGCGGCGGATCCGGCGGGTGCGGAGAGCCCGGTGGGCTCGGCCGGTGCTGGGCTCTGTGCGGGTCGCGTCGTGCTGTCCATGGATGTGGTCCCCTCCCGGTGGTGCTGTCGCACGGCCCGTCGTACCGGCCGTGAGGCCATTCTGGCGACGGCGGGCGGGTGTTGTCGGTGGGAGAAACTCCCCCTTCGGCCCTACGGGATATCTGCCGAACGGCAGATGGCAGGAGTCCGCGGATCGGCCAGGCTTGCGAGCGTGTTCACGTGCCCCGGGGGACGGGCCCGGGACGGTGCATCCGATCACAGCCGCAAGGAGGATGAGGTGGAGCGACGTGCGAGATCCGGATACGGGACGGTCGTTCTCGTGGTGGCCGCGCTGGTGTCGCTCGCCGGTTGTGCCGACGCCAGGGACGCCGCGCCCGAGGACAGGACCTTCGAGTTCGCCGGCAGGAGCCTGGACGTGAAGTCGCACGGTGCGCCGGCCGACCTGGTCGCGGTCGACCGCGAGGACGTCAAGGTCACCCGCTGGTTCGACACGAGCGGGAAGATCGGCAGTGCCAAGGAGTCCTGGACGCTCGAGGACGGGGTGCTCGAACTCAGGGCGGGGTGTTCGGGGCTGGCCAACTGCGACACGAAGTACCGGGTCGAGGTGCCCCAGGGGGTCGTGGTGCTGCGGGACGGGCGTGGGACGGAGCTCAAGGGGTGAGGGCGGAGAGCGTGCTCGAACTGGTGGATGTCACCAAGGTCCACAAGGGCGGAAAGCGGGCCGTCGACGGCATCACGATGCGGCTCGGGCCGGGAATGGTGGGGCTGTTGGGGCCGAACGGTGCCGGGAAGTCCTCGTTGATGCGCATCGTGTCGACGGTCACCCGGCCCACGAGCGGCCAGGTCCGCTACCGGGGCGTCGACGTGGTGGCCGAGCCGGACCGGCTGCGCCGGGAACTCGGCTATCTGCCGCAGGACTTCGGGGTCTACCCGAACCTGACGTCACGGGAGTTCCTGTCCTACCTGGCGGCCGCCAAGGGGATCGGCGCCCGCTCGGCCCGGGCCCGGATCGACGAGCTGATCCAGCTGGTCAACCTGACCGAGGCGGTCAAGCGCCCGCTCGGCGCGTACTCGGGCGGCATGCTCCGCCGGGTCGGCATCGCGCAGGCGCTGCTGGCCGACCCCCGGGTGATCGTGGTCGACGAGCCGACCGCCGGCCTGGACCCGGAGGAGCGGGTGCGCCTGCGCAACCTGCTCAGCGAGCTCGCGGCGGACCGGGTGGTGATGCTGTCGACCCACATCGTCTCCGACGTGGAGTCGGTCGCCTCCGACATCGCGGTGGTCGCCCGGGGACGGCTGCTGCGCCGGGGCGCGCCGGACGAACTGCTCCGGGAGGTCGACGGGCGGGTGTGGGAGGCGGTGGTCGATCCGGCCGACCTCCTGGAGGTGCAGGCCCGCCACGTGGTCAGCCGGATGGTGCGGACCGGGCGCGGCGTGCGGCTGCGACTGCTCGCCGCCGAGCCGCCGCGGCCCGACGCGGTGCCGGTGCCGCCCGACCTGGAGGACGCCTACTTGGGCGTCATCCACCGGCCGGGGGAGCGGGACGGGGCCGAGCCGCGGGCGGTGCGGCGGTGACCGGATCGGTGCTCGCCGGGCTGGCGGTCGGCGACTTCCGCGACCGGGTGCGCCGGCCGGTGTACGCGGTGACGCTGCTCGCCGCGGTCGGGCTCGGCCACCTGGCCGTACCGGACGCGGGCGGCCACTGGACGATCATGGACGTGGGCGGGAACCGGGGCGTCTACAACAGCGCCTACGTCGGTGCGGTCACCGCCCTGGCCGGCGCCCTCTGGCTCACCTTCGGCGGCTTCTACGTGGTGCGCAGCGGCATCGCGCGGGACGAGACGACCGGGGTCGGACAGATCCTCGCCGCCACCCCGCTGCGCACCTCCCAGTACCTCCTGGCCAAGTTCCTGAGCAACCTGCTGGTGCTCGCCTCCATGGTCGGCGTGCTGGCCGTCACCGCGCTGCTGATGCAGCTCGCCCGCGGTGAGGACCGCGCGGTCGACCCGGCAGCCCTGGCGGAGCCGTTCCTGCTGCTCTCGCTGCCCCTGATGGCCGTCACCGCGGCGGCGGCGCTCCTGTTCGAGACGGTGCCGCTGCTGCGGGGCGGTTTCGGCAACGTCGTCTGGTTCGTGCTGGCCATGGTGCTCGCGATCGGCGGGCAGTCGGCCTCCGCGCCGCTGGACGGCCTCGGTGTGCACCGGATCGCGCGGTCGATGGGCGCGGCGCTGGAGGCCCAGCACGGGACGGCCGACCCGGGCGGGTTCAGCCTCGGCCTGACCAAGGTGGACAGGCCGCTGGGCACCTTCCGCTGGGACGGGTTCGACCCGTCCTCCGGGTTCCTCCTCGGCCGGCTGGCGCTGGTGCTGGCGGCGTTCGCCGTGGCGGTGCTGCCGGCGCTGTGGTTCGGCAGGTTCGATCCCGCACGCGGGTCCGGCGGGGCGGCCGCGCTGCCGGAGCCGGCCGAGGTTCCGGAGCCGGCCGCGGTTCCGACGGCCGCCGGGGCGGCGGGCCGGCTGTCCGGGCCGGACGCGACGGAGCCCGCGGGGGCGCGCCGGACGACCGCGCGGGGTGCCCTGCCACGGACCGAACCGCGGCGGGCCGGGGCGTTCGGCCGGCTGCTGGCGGGTGAGGTCCGCATCCTGGTGCAGGGCGTCTCCCGCTGGTGGTGGCTGGTCGCGGCCGGGCTGACGGTGGCCGGGTTCGTGCTGCCGACGGACGCCGTCACCGGCCTGCTGCTGCCCCTGGTGTGGCTGTGGCCGGTCCTGATCTGGTCCCGGCTCGGCAGCCAGCGGGTGGAGAACGGTCTGGAGGTGCTGCTGGGCGCCTACCCGTCGGCCCGGCGCCGGCTGCTCGCCGAATGGGCGTCCGGGCTGGTGCTCACGGCGGTGACGGGCGCCGCCCCGCTGATACGCATGCTGGCGGCGGGCGACGGCGCGGGGACGGCCGGCTGGCTCGGCGGCGCGTTGTTCGTCCCGTCGCTGGCCATGGCGCTCGGCGTGGTGAGCCGGAGCCACCGGCTCTTCCAGGCGGTCTACCTGCCGCTCTGGTGGGTGCTGGTCAACAACGTCGCCGCCGTCGACTTCATGGGGGCCGTGCGCGTCGACGGCAGCCCGGCCGGTCCGGGCCCGCTGCTGGTCGGGGCGCTGTCCGCGGTGATGCTCGCGGTGGTGTTCCTGGTCGGCGCGGCCCGACGGAACGTCAAGGGCTGAGGAACGGGCTGAGGCCCGGGTTGAGGAACGGGCCCGGGGCGGAAGCCGAGGCCGAGGCCGAGGCCGCGCGAAGCCGGGAGCCCGGCCCGTCGACGGACGGACCGGGCTCCCCTCGCGCTTCGGGTCGCACCTCGGGGGCGCTGCTCGGCTACTCGTCGTCGCCGAGGTCGCCCGCGAGGTCGCCCGCGAGGTCGCCGTCCGGGGTGCCGCTGATCGCGTAGCCCTGCCGGCGCGCCTCGTAGCAGGCCACCGTGGCGGCCGCCGAGACGTTCAGCGAGCCGACCCGGCCCAGCTGCGGCACGAACACCACCTGGTCGCACAGGGCAAGGGCCTCGGGCGTGATCCCGCGGTCCTCGTGCCCGAGCACGAAGGCCACCGCCGGGGTCAGCTCCGCGGCGAACATCGGCACCGCCTCGTCCGCCAGCTCCAGACCGACGACCTTGAAGCCGTCCGCCTTGGCCGCCGCGACGGCCTCGGCGACGGTCGGGAAGTGCTCCACCTTCAGGTACTTGTCGGTGCCCATCGCGGCCTTCTGAGCGCCGGACGAGCGCACCGACGGGGTGTCCCCGGCCAGGTACAGCTTCTCGGCGCCCATCGCCGCGCCGGTGCGGACCACCGAGCCGACGTTGAACGGCGACTGGAGGTTCTCCAGGATCATCGCGAGCCGGAACTCGTTGCTGCGCCGCCAGGAGCGGTGCAGTCGCTTCAGTTCGGTCCCGCGCAGCTGCTTCACGTCGTCGTACCTCGTCCGCTCTCGGAGCCCTCGCCCACCTCGGGGCGGGGCCGCGCTTCCAGAATCCGGGACCCGTTGACCGATGCGACCCGAGTGGTCGGGTAGCCCTGCTCGTTCAGCCACTTCTGGAGCGAGTCCGAGCCCAGGTGCTTCTGCACCACCAGGAACGCCGAGCCGTCCGGGGTCAGCCGGTCGAGCCAGTGCGTGAGCAGGCGGCGCAGCGCGGCCTTGCCGATCCGGATCGGAGGGTTGGAGTAGATGGTGGCGAAGCGGACGTCCTCGGGGACGTCGTCGGGCAGGGCTGCCCGGACGTTGCCGAGCCCCAGCGCCTCGGCGTTCAGCCGGACCAGCTCCAGGGCGCGCTCATTGACGTCCACCGCCCAGACCGGGAGGCGCTTGCGGCGGCTCGCCCAGGTCAGGGCGATCGGACCGTAGCCGCAGCCGATGTCCAGGATCGGGCCGCGCACCCGCGGCTGCGGGGCGTGCTCCAGCAGGATCCGGGTGCACGGGTCGAGTCGGCTGCGGGAGAACACCCCGGTGTCGGTGGTCAGTTCCAGGGTGAGGTCCGGCAGGGAGACCGTGATCGGCCGGCGGTCGCTGGCCACCTCGGGTGCACCGGTGAAGTAGTGCGAGCCGGACATGATTTCCCCGTCGTTCGTATGGGCCTCGGGGCCACCGGGTGGGTGTGGGTTAGCCCTTTGTACGGCACCGATCGTACCCCCGGTGGCCCGGACGGCGTTCAGGACGGCGGTGCGGACGGCGGTGCGGACGGCGCTCCGGACAGCGGTGCGGTCACGCGGCGCCGGGGGTCTTGCGGGTGGCCACGTTGATGCGGTTCCAGGCGTTGATGGTGAAGCAGACCGAGATCAGCTGCGCCAGCTCGGCCTCCGCGAAGTGCGCGGCGGCCCGGGCGTACACCGCGTCCGAGACGCCGCCGTGGATCCGGGTGATCTCCTCGGCCAGCGCCAGGGCGGCCCGCTCGCGCTCGCTGTAGACCCCGGCGGGGGCCTCCTGCCAGACCGGCAGCAGGTAGATCCGCTCGTCGGTCTCGCCGGCCTTGCGGGCGTCCTTGACGTGCATGTCCAGGCAGTACGCGCAGCCGTTCAGCTGGGAGGTGCGCACCTGGACGAGCTCGACCAGGGCCGGGTCCAGGCCCTCGCGGGCGGCGGCGTCCAGGGCGATCATCGCGCGGAACACCTTGGGCGCGGTGCGGGCGTGGTCGAGGCGGGCGGGGGCCTCGGCGGCGTCGGTGGTCGGGGTGGTCCGGGCGCTCTCGTTCGTCGTCATGCCTATGACCCTAGGGGCGGAATGAACCTGTCTCCTGGGCCATTCGGGGCGCTGTTTCACGGGTCAATCCGGCGGGTCGGCAAGGGGTCCGCGGCAGTCCCGGCAACACGCCGGAGCGGCGTCGGCACTTCGCGTCCCGGCGCCGGGCGGCGGATACTGCCAGTACGCCAGCCGGGCCCGTGAAGGCCTCCGAACAGTGAGGACGGATGCCATGCCGCAGGAACAGCACGAGGAATACCTGATCGAGGAGACCGCCGAGACCGTCGAGGCCGACGAGAAGGCACCCGAGGGCGACACGTACGACGAGGTGGCCGAACGCCGGGCCCTCGGAGCGGACCCGGCGACCAACGTCGCGGACGTCGTGGAACAGACCCGGCCGGTCCGGCACGACGAGGAGGAGTACCGGGAGTAGCCGACGGGCGGGCGACGGGACCGGCTGCGGGCCCGCAGCCCCCGCCCCCGCCCCCCGGCCCGGGCTCGCCGCCGCGCCGGGCCCGCCGCCGCCCCGGGCTCGCCCCCGCGCCGGACCGGCCGTCCGGTTACAGCGCCCGGCGGCGTTGCAGCCAGACGAAGGCCACCCAGCCCGGCAGCACCGGCAGGATCAGCGTCAGCAGGCGGTACAGCGCCACCGCGGCCAGTGCGCCGCCCTGTTCCATCGAGGCGGTCTGCTGGAGCAGCGTGAGCAGCATCCCGTCCACCGCGCCGGCCCCGCCCGGGGTCGGCGCCGCGCTGCCCACCGCGTTGCCCACCAGGAACACCACCGCGACCGCGGCGAAGGACGGCTCCGGGCCGATCGCCCGGGCACAGCAGTACAGGCAGGCGATCAGGCAGATCGACACCAACAGCTGCCCGGTCACGCCCACCGCCAGCCGGGTCGGACTGCGCAGCAGGTCCAGCAGCCGCGGCAGCACCTCGGCCGTCAGCGGCCGCAGCCGCGTCGCCAGCCACCGCCGCGCCACCGGGATCGCCGACACCACCGCCAGCAGCGCCGCCGCCCCCGCCAGCCCGGCGACCACCGCGGGCAGCGCGTCCAGCTCGGAGCCGCCCGGCTCGAAGCCCAGCAGGTAGACGAAGGCCCCCAGCTGCAGCAGGTGCAGCACCAGGCCGATCAGCGTCCCCACGCCGACGCTGGACAGCGCCTGCGCGGTGGGAATGCCCGCCCGCTGCAACAGGCGGGTGTTCAGCGCGACCCCGCCGACGCCGCCGGGCGACACCAGCTTCACGAACGACCCGGCCACCTGCGCCAGCACCGCGTTGCGGAAGTTCAGCCGCTCCGGCACGAAACCGACGAAGCCCATCGCCGCCGCGACGTGGCTCGCCGCCGCCGCCGTCAGCGCCAGCAGCAGCCACCAGGGATCGGCGTCCGCCAGCGCGGAGACCGGATTGTCCTCCGCCGCGAACAGCTGCGGGATCAGCAGCCAGCCGGCCACCACGCCGCCCACGACGATCAGCAGGGTCCGCGGCCGCAGCCGCTCCAGCCGCACCGGGCGGCCCACCACCTGCGGGCGGGTGCGCAGGACCTCCGCGCGGATCTCGTCGAGGAGGCCGCCGGGGGCGGGGGAGTCGTGCGGGGGGTTCGGCGCGGGGGTGGTGGCGGACCCGGTGCCACCGGTGGGCGCGCCCACGTCACCGGCTGCTGCGCCGTGGCCGCCGCCCGCCTCGTCACCGGCCACGGCGGCGGCTCGGGCGGTGGTGCGTTTGGCGTGCTGCCTGAGGGCGCGGCGGGTGGTGTGGGTGAGGGCGATGGGCTGGAGCAGCGGGAGGGCGGCGTCGATCGGGTCGGGGCCGAGGACGGCGGTGGCCGTGCGGACCGAACGGGCGGCGCCGGCGCGCAGGGCGAGGGTGGTGAGGAGCTGGGCGAGGTCGCAGCAGAGGACGAGTTCGGTGGCGGCGATGTCGCCGTCGGCGAAGTCGACCAGGTGCACGGCGCCGGAGCCGTCGATCAGCAGGGAGGAGGGGACGAGGGCGCGGTGGGCGATCTCGCGGCGCTGGAGCAGGGCGAACTGCCGCCAGGCGTCGGTGAGCAGCTCGTCGGTGATCTCCTCGTCGGCGAGTTCGTCGAGGGTGCGTCCGGCCAGCCGCTCGTACGCGATGAGGGCGGTGTCCTGGCCGATGCCCGCGGTGGCGGCGATGCGGCGGGTGCGGACGCCGGCCGCGAGGGCCGCGTACGTGACCAGGGCCTCGTGCTCCAGGCCGGTGCGCGGGGAGCGCAGGACGCGCGGGTCGGGGGCGGTGCGCAGGCGCAGCCGGCGCCAGGCGCGCTGGACGGCGGCGGCGGTGACGGCCTGCCGGTCGAGGAGCTGGACGTCGAGGTCGGGGCGGTCGTCGGCCTGCCGGACCCGGTAGCGGTCGGGGCCGGCCGGCCGGGCCTCGACCGGGCGCAGGCCGCTGTCGCGCAGGGCGCGCAGGACCTCGCCGGGCCGGGGGCAGGGGTCGGGGGTGCCGACCGCGTACAGGGTGCCGTGGGCGCCGGTCCAGCCGATCAGCAGCCCGAGCAGGAGCGCGGTGGGGGTGGCGTACCCGCCGGTCAGCCCGGCCAGGCCGGAGAGGGCGAGGACGGTCCACGGCAGGCGGCGTTCGCGGCTGCCGGAGGCGGTCATGAAGGCGAGGGCCGGCGCGAGGTAGCCGTAGACGGACTCGGTGTGCCCGAGCCCGCCGCTGCCGGGCAGCGGCTGGGTGAGCGCGGAGAGCAGTGAGGGCGGGGCGAGGCCGTCGGCCCAGAGGTCCAGTCCGAGCGTGGCGCCGTACGCGAGGACGGCGGCGAGCAGCCCGTCGGAGACCTGCTGGAGGGCGCGTCGCCGGTCGGGGCCCAGCAGCCGGCGGACGGCGAGGCCGACCGGGAGCAGCAGGACGGCGGCGGTGGTGAGACCGCCGGCCAGTCCGGCCAGCGGGCGCGGCACCAGGGAGGCCGCCTCGGCGACGTCGGCGGCGATGCCGCCGGTGGTGGCGCGGGCGTAGTCGGCGAGCAGCAGGGTGAGGGCGATGGCGAACAGGCCGCCGAGCAGCCGGATCAGGGCGACGGGCTGCCGGACCCGGTCGGTGGCGGGCAGCGGACGGGCCCGGAACCGGCCGGGGCCGGCCTGCTCGGGTATCCGGGCGGGGGCCGTTCCGGGGCTGCCGTCGGTCGGGACCCCGGTGCCGTCGGCCGATGCCCCGGTGCCGTCGCCGCTGCTGCCGCTGCCGCCGCTGTCGGTGTCGGTGCCGGCTCTGCCGCCGGTGTCCCGCGTCCCCGTGCCGCGTTTCCGTTGCGCGGGCGCACCGCCGGGGTCGGCCCCGCCGGTGTCGCCGTTCGTTCTCCCCGTCACGATCGCCACGGATGGCATGCTCCCATGCCGCCCGCGGGCGAGGGGCGGGGATTCGGCAGTGCCGGGACGACGCGGCCCTACGCCTGCCGGGTCGGCAGGACGACCAGGTGGCGCAGGTTGACGTGCCGGGGGCGGCTCACGGTGTAGGCGATGAGGTCGGCGACGTCCTCGGCCGCGAGCGCCGGGATGGCGGTGAACATGCCGCCGAGCTGTTCGCGCAGCACCGGGTTGTCGATGTGCCCGGCGAGTTCGGTGTCGGTCAGTCCGGGCTCGATCGCGCTGACCCGGACGTCGCGCGGGCCGAACTCGCTGCGCAGGGCGGCGGACAGCTGGGTGAGCGCGGCCTTGGTGGCCCCGTACACCGCGTAGTCGGGGAAGACCACGTGCGAGGCGATCGAGGAGACGTTGACCAGGTCGGCGGTGCGGCCCTCGGCGGCGGCCGCGGTGAGGTCGGAGCCGAAGGCGCGGACGATCCGCAGCGCGCCGGTGAGGTTGGTGTCGACCATGCGGGTCCACTCGTCGATCCGGCCGTCGGCGAGGGGGTTGGGCAGCATCACCCCGGCGTTGTTGACCACCAGGTCGACCGGGCCGTAGGCGTCGTGGACGGTCTTCGCGGCGGCGTCCACCGAGGCCTGGTCGGTGATGTCGGTGGTGACGGCGAGCGCCTGTCCGCCCGCGGCGGCGATCTCGGCGGCGAGGGCGTCCAGCCGCTCGGTGCGGCGGGCGAGCAGGGCGACCCGGGCGCCGGATGCGGCGAGCAGCCGGGCGGTGGCGGCGCCCATGCCGCTGGCGGCTCCGGTGACGACGGCGGTGCGGGCGGCGGCGGGGTGGCTCATCGGGGGCTCCAGAGGTTCGGTCGGGCCGGTGCCGACCACTCTGCGCGGGCTGCGAGCGGTTACCCAGGGTTGCGCTTTTCCCGGGAACTCCCTTCCTGGGACGGCCCTTCCCGGGGTGGCCGTTCCTGGGACGGCCGTTCCTGGGCCGGGGGAACCCGGGAACGGCAGTGCCACCCTCGGGACGCCCGTCCGTGGCTGCCCTGAGCGGGCGTTCCGTGCCGGGGCGGCATAGCCTTTCAGTCATGAGCGCCTGCGAAGACCTCGCTCTGGCCCCTCAGAACATCGAGCCCCGGCCGCCCGCCGACGGCTGCGCCGACTGCCTGGAGCAGGGCCGCCGGGACTGGGTGCACCTGCGGATCTGCCTGGACTGCGGCCACATCGGCTGCTGCGACTTCTCTCCGCAACGGCACGCCACCGCGCACTTCCACAACACCTCCCACCCGGTGATCCGCTCGTACGAGCCGGGGGAGGACTGGCGTTGGTGCTTCGTCCACGAGGTCATGGGCTGAGCCGGTCACGCTTCTGACGGGGCCCGCGTACCGGCGCTCGCGCAGGTTCCCGCGGACGTCTCCCAGGTGTGGCGCCCGCACATCCCTTCCGCACTGGCACGGACCCGCAATCCGGATAAAATCCGGACATAAAGCCCGTTCGGCCCCACCGGCCGGCATCCGACCGGCCGGTGGCCGACGAAGGGAGGCCGACGATGACCAAGCGAACGCCCGGCAGCACCGCCAAGCTCCGCCAGGGCACCCAGGAACTGCTGGAACGCCGGGGCATGGCGAGCCCGCCCGCCCGGTTCGCGCCGATGCCGAGCGCCGGCGCGATGTCCTACGCCGCCGCCGGGCACGGCGCCGGCGAATCGTTCCGGCACGGTGGAAGGGACGCGCCGGGCACGACGATGCACGCCGCCCCGGCGATGCACGCCGAGCTCAAGGGACACCGGCACCGTGGCGCGGAGAAGCACTCCGCCCACTGAGCCGCACCGCACCGCACCGTGCCGCAGTGCACCGCACTGCACTGCACCGCACCGCACTACGGCCGGAACGCTCCTGGCGCATCGTCAGAAATTTCCCATCCCCTGCGACGGCCGGTGAGCGACGGCTTCGGCCCGCTCCCGCAGGGCTGTTGCCGCCGGAGCGCGGTCGGCACGGTCGGTGTCAGTGGGGTGCGCTACGTTCGTCCCGTTCACCAGGGCACAGGCACGGGTACGGGGCAGGACGACGGGGGCGGGGCGCACGATGACCGACGTGATCACGGAGGAGCCGGTCGAGCTCCAGTTGGAGCGGTACCGCACCGAGTTGACCGGTTACTGCTACCGCATGCTCGGCTCGGTCTTCGAGGCGGAGGACGCGGTGCAGGAGACCATGGTCCGCGCCTGGCGCGGGCACCGGGGCTTCGAGGGGCGGGCCGCGCTGCGCTCCTGGCTGTACCGAATAGCCACCAACGTCTGCCTGGACGCGCTGAACGGCCGCAACGGCCGGGCCCGGCCGATGGACCTGGCCGGGCCGGTCACGGTGGCCGCGGCGCACGACACCCGGCTCCCCGAGGTGACGTGGATCGGTCCGGCGCCGGACGGCCGGGTGCTGCCCGAGACGGGGGACCCGGCCGAGGTGGCCGTCCAGCGCGAGTCGGTGAAGCTGGCCTTCGTCGCGGTGCTGCAGCGCCTCGCGCCCCGGCAGCGGGCGGTGCTGATCCTGCGCGAGGTGCTCGGCTGGAAGGCCGCCGAGGTGGCCGAACTGCTCGGCGTCACGGTGGCCTCGGTCAACAGCGCGCTGCAGCGGGCCCGGGCGGTGCTCGCCGTCGACGCCTCGGCGGCCCGGCCGGCCCCCGAGCTGGACGAGGGCCGGCGCGCGCTGCTGGACGGCTACGTCCGCGCTTTCGAGGCGTACGACATGGACGGTCTCGCCGCGCTGCTGCACGAGGACGTCACGCTCAACATGCCGCCGTTCTCGATGTGGCTGCGCGGGCGGGACGAACTCCGGGCGTGGATGCTGGGCCCCGGTCGCGGTTGCCGCGGCTCGCGGCTGCTCCCGGTGACGGCCAACGGAGGCCCGGCCTTCGGCCAGTACCGGCCGAGTCCGGCGGGCGGGTACGAGCCGTGGGCGCTGATCGTGCCGGAGGTGTCAGAGGGGCGGATCACCGGCTTCACCAACTTCCTGGACACCGACGTGCTCTTCCCGCTCTTCGGCCTCTCGCCCCGACTGGAGGCCGAGCCCGCCGTGGACTCCGTCGCCGAGTAGCTCCGCGAAGGCCGGGGGGTCGGCCGCGCCCGGCAGCAGCGCCGACAGGCCGCTGAACGCCAGCAGTTCGCGCAGCGGACCGCCGGCGTTCAGCAGCACCACGGCCACTCCGTGCCGGGCGGCGGCCAGCCGCAGCCGGGCGAGCGCGTCGACGACGGCCAGGTCGGGGGCGGTCAGCGCGCCCAGGTCGCAGGTCAGTACGGGGCGTTCCGGTTCGGCTTCCACGGTGTTCATGCCGGATAGGACCGCCGGGGCGGCCTCGACTCATCGGTCGTCGGCGGGTGGCAGAGTGGGGGCGACCGAACCCGCCCCGCCCCAGGAGGAGCACCGTGACGGCTGAGCCGTTGAAGTCCCGCGAGGAATGGCTGGCCTCCCTGCCCCGGATCTACGCGGCGGCGGGGTGCCTGCTGCGGGACGGGTCCGGTCGGATCCTGATCGTGAAGGCCGGGTACCGCGAGCACTGGCAGTTCCCGGGCGGCACGATCGACCTCGGCGAGGGCCCGGTGGAGTGCGCCGAGCGGGAGCTGCAGGAGGAGACCGGCCTCGTCCGGCGGGCGGGCGAACTGCTGGCCATCTCCTGGACCCACGCCTC
Organism: Kitasatospora sp. NPDC127116; assembly: GCF_042677365.1. NCBI lineage: Bacteria > Bacillati > Actinomycetota > Actinomycetes > Kitasatosporales > Streptomycetaceae > Kitasatospora > Kitasatospora sp. NPDC127116. Next base: position 6,321 of record NZ_JBHXTL010000046.1, on the reverse strand, counting down.
GGCCGAACTCGACCACCCCGCCCAGCACTTCATGTTCGACTTCGGCGCCGTCCCGGACGGCACCCCCGTGACCGTCCCGGCCGGCGAGCTGGACGACTACCGCTGGGCGTCGGTCGAGGACGCCCTGGAGCTGCTCGGCCCGGCCCGGTCGGCCCGGCTGCGGGCGGCGCTGGAGGCGGCCGAGGACGGCCGGGTGCGGATCGTCACCACCCACGTCTCCGGGTTCTGAGCGCACGTGCCCTGTCCCGGGCGGGAGTTCCGCCCGGGACAGGGCACGGGGCCTCACTGCTGCGGCTCGGCCTCCGCGTCCCGGGCGGCGACGATGGCGGCGATCGCCTCCGAGACGAAGGCCTCGGCGGCGGGCTTGTCCACCTTCAGTCCGGCCAGCACGCCCTGGCCGTTCTCCAGCTCCAGCAGGGCGAGCAGGAGGTGCTCGGTGCCGACGTAGTTGTGTCCGAGCTTGAGCGCCTCGCGGAAGGTCAGTTCCAGCGCCTTCTTGCTCTCGGCGTCGAACGGGATCAGCGCCGGCAGGTCGTCGACGGCGGCCGGCAGGGCGGCGGCGGCCACCGCCCGCAGGGCCTCCTGGGTGACGCCCTGGGCGGTGAGCGCCTTCATGCCGATGCCTTCGGGTTCGGCGAGCAGGCCGAGCACCAGGTGCGCCGTGGTGATCTCGGCGTTGCCCGCCTTGCGGGCCTCCTCCTGGGAGGCCACCACGACGCTGCGGGCCCGGGGCGTGAACCGGCTGAAGCCCTGGCTGGGGTCGAGGTCGTTCGGGGCGCCCGGATCCTTGGGCACGAAGCGCTTCTGGGCGGCCTGCTTGCTGACGCCCATGCTGCGGCCGATGTCGGTCCAGGAGGCGCCGGAGCGGCGGGCCTGGTCGACGAAGTGGCCGATGAGGTGGTCGGCGAGCTCGCCGAGGTGGTCGGCGGCGATGACCGCGTCGGAGAGCTGGTCGAGCGCGTCGGTGTGGACCTTCTTGATCGCGGCGATCAGGTCGTCGAGGCGCAGCGGAGTGCTGTTGGGAACAACGGGATTCTCCATGCGTCAACCGTAGGTTGTCGATCCGGGGATCGTCAACCATCGGTTGACGATGGTTTGCGGAAGTCTTCCCGGGCGTCCCGGGCGTCCCGGGGAACCCCTTCGGAGCCCCGGCGGCTTCGGGGCCCGCGCTACGCGGCGGGCAGCAGCCGCTCCCGGACGGCGGCGATCCGCTCGGGCGCGACGCCCGCCGCGAGCAGGTAGCCGACCGGGTCGAAGTCGTCGAGCGCGGCCGCCAGGGCGTCCTCGGCGGTGGTCCCGGCCTCGGCGAGCACCGCGTCGATCCGGCGGTACGGGTCCGGCAGGCCCAGCATCCCGTACAGCGGACGGACGTTGGGGCCGCTCATCAGGTAGTCCTCGGCGATCGCGGCCCGGTCGACCCCGGCCAGGGCGAGCAGCAGCAGGACGGCCAGGCCGGTGCGGTCGCGGCCGGCGCCGCAGTGCACGACCACGCCGCCGGGGCGGGCGTCGGCGAGCGCGGAGACCAGCGCGGCAGCGGCGTGCGGGCAGTGGTCCAGGTAGGGGCGGAGCGCGAGCGGGGTGCCGTCCAGCCGTCCGTGGGCCTCCCACCAGGCGGGGCCGGCCAGTTCGTCCAGCGGGACGCGGACCAGCTCGACGTCCTCGGGGAGCGGGAGGAGCGGCTTGTACTCCTCGGCGTTGCGCAGGTCGACCACGGTGCGGACACCGTGGTCGAGGAGGGCGTCCCAGCCCTCGGCGGTGAGGCGGTCCAGGTTGTCCGCCCGGACCATCGCACCGTGGGCGGTGGGCCGGCCGGAGGCGGTGGGGAGGCCGCCCAGGTCGCGGACGTTCAGGCAGCCGTCCCAGACGAGCGTGCGGTCCTCGGTGCTGCTCGGCGCGTGCGTCGTCCGGTACATGGGGGTCCCCGTTTTCCTCGGCGGGGGTCCCGTTACCCCCTCGTTATGAACGACTCCCGGGGGATCCGGATGGTTCCTCGCCGTTCGAGTCCCGGGAACCGGCCGTTCAGGGAAGTGTTCGGGGAAGTGTTCGGGGAAGTGTTCGGGGAGCCGGCTGTTCGGGGAACCGGGTGTTCGGGAAGGCGGCGGGCCGCGTGCTCAGGCGGCGGTCGGGGCCTCGGCCTCGGTGCGGACCAGCCGCTCCATCGGCTCGACCGCGATCTGGCCGAGCATCGAACCGGCCACGATCGCGCCGATCAGGACGCCGGTGGACAGCCAGGCCATGGTCGACACCGGCAGGGTGAAGGCGCCGACCACCCGGGCCGCGCACTCGGCCAGCAGCGCGGTGCCCCAGATGCCCGAGAACAGGCGCTCGTGGCGGCGGAAGGCCCGAGCTCCGGCCGCCCGGCCCTCGACCAGCCGCTGCCAGGCGGCCGCGCGCTCCGGCCGGCCCTTGGTGAGGAAGGGCATCAGCATCGGGGTCATCACCGGTCGGCCGACCAGCGCGGAGACCAGGATCGCCAGTGCCACGGTGCCGCTCAGCCCGCCGTCCTTGGCGATCATCAGGCGGGCGTCGCCGGTGACGAAGGTCAGCGCCAGGCCCGCCAGGTTGACGGTCAGCATCAGGGCGGCCCACAGGTTGAGCCTGCGCTCGACCAGCAGGCCGAGGACGGTCCGGGCGGCCGGGAAGGCACTGCTCCAGGCCAGTGCGGCGAACTCGCTCAGGCCGAGGGCCGAGTGCAGCAGGTAGTAGCCGGCCAGCGGGGCGGCCACGTCGAGGGCCAGCGGGCGGAGCCCGGAGACCAGCGGGTTGGGGGCCTTGGCGCGGGTGGCGGCGCCGGTGGCGGCGGACGTGGCCGGGGCGGTGCCGGTGAGGGCGACGGTGCTGGTGACGGCGGCGGCACTGACGGTCTGGCTCACGGTGGGTTCCTCCCCGGCTGGTGGCCGCGGGCCGCTGCCCGCGTCGTGCCTCCAGTCTTTCCGTCCGACCCTCCGTCAGCGCAGTGCCGTCCGTTGCGTCATCCGCATGACGGTTGTCATGGTGCGCGCCGTGACACCGCCTCCGACCTGCGGATTTCCTACCCCTGGTCGGGGAAGGTCCACAGCGCGCGGCCCAGGGTGTCCAGGCAGCGGACGGTGCCGTAGCGCTCGTCGCCGGCGGACAGGAAGCCCTGCGCGACACCCGCCAGAACGGTCCGGGCGACGCCGTCGCCGCGGGTCCAGGCGCCGGTCAGCACCAGCGCCTCGTCGGCCAGCTCGGCGCGCTGCACCCGGGCCACGGCCGCGGTCAGCAGCGCGGCGTTGACCGACTCCAGCTCGGCGGGCAGGAGGTAGGTCTCCCCGGCGGGGGTGCGGTCCGCCTCGGCCCGGCGCCGCAGCTCCGGCAGGCCGTAACGGTGCACGGCGGCGACCGCGTCGTCCAGCGGGAGCTGCCAGCGCGGCCCGGGCAGCACCTCCCACCAGACGTCCTCGCCGACCGGCAGCACCTCGCCGATCCGGGCCCGCCAGGTCTCGACGCCGTACCGGGTGCGCGGGTCGGGCCGGTGGCCGGGGAGGGCCGCGACGCTCCAGTCGGTGCGGCGGACCACGCTGAGCTCGAAGGTGAAGGGCACCCGGTCGGCGGCGGGGCGCTCGACCAGGCCGAGCAGCAGCCAGTGGGTCTCGTCCGGCAGGCTGAAGGTCCGGCGCCACCCGATGAGGCCCAGGGCGCGCAGGGCGGGTGCGAGGTGCTCGCGCAGGCCCTTCGCATGGAGCTCGTGGAGCCCGTGGAGCTCGTGGGCGGTCGTCATCGCGGTCTTTCCCTGCTGGTCGTGGTGCCGGACGGGTGCGCCGGGTGCGGTGTGCCGGGCCCGGCGCCGGTGGTGGTCCCCGTCAGTGCTGGTCCCCAGCGGCACGGCTCAAACCAGGCAGGGTCGTGCGACCGGGGCCCGCACGGGTCGTGCGTGCGCCCTCGGACACGGCGGGGGCGCGGCGGCGGGCCGGGTGCGTCGGCGGACCCTGTGTCGGGGCGGGCCGTCGGCCCGGACTGCTTCGCCTACCGACAACGTAGGCCGGACGGGCCGGTCCGGGCCGTGGGCGAACGACAGCAGTCCTCGGGACCTTGGCCCCGGCCGCGGGCGGTCGTTCGGCCGGAGCCGAAGTGTTCGCCCGAATGGCGCATCATGTGGCGGGTGCAGAGTGCAGAGCGCCCCGGAGCGGGCACCGACGGACCCGTCGGCCGGTCCGGACCAGTCCCACCCGCCGGCCCGCCGCCGGGCCCGGCCCCCGCTCCCCCCGACCTGACCGAGGCGGTCCGGGCCGCGCAGGCCGGGGACGAACAGGCGTTCCGGCTGCTGTTCCGGACCGTCCAGCCGGGCCTGCTGCGCTACCTGCGGGTGCTGGTCGGCGGCCGGCCGGAGGACGCGCAGGACGCCGAGGACATCGCCTCCGAGACCTGGCTGCAGATCGCCCGCGACCTGCGCGGCTTCTCCGGCGACGGGGACGGCTTCCGCGGCTGGGCCGCCACCGTCGCCCGCCACCGCGCCCTCGACCACCTGCGCGCCCGGCGCCGCCGTCCGGTCACCGACCTGCCGTTCGAGCAACTGGTCGAGCTGGCGGCGGGGGACGACACCGCGCGTGCGGCGCTGACCACGGTCGGCACCGCGGACGCGCTGGCCCTGATCTCCCGGCTGCCGCGCGACCAGGCCGAGGCCGTGCTGCTGCGGGTGGTCATGGATCTGGACGCGGAGAGCGCCGCCAGGGTGCTCGGCAAGCGGGCCGGCAGCGTCCGGATGGCCGCCCACCGGGGGCTGCGGCGGCTGGCCAAGCTGGTCGAGCCGCGCGCCTCCGGGGGTGGCATCCCGGCGGCCCGGGCCGGTGCGGCGACGGCCGGGGCCCAGGCCGGACCGGGCGCCGGGGCCGCGGGGAACGCCGCCGGGGCGGCGGCCGGAGTGGGCGGGGGCGAGGCCGTCGGGCGACCCGTGGGGAAACCCGCGAAAAAAAGTTCTCCGCAGGGTGTGACAGAACGCCGGGCCGCGACGCTGAAGGACATGAGATGAGCACCAACCGATCCCGTCGGATCGACCGTGATGCCGCCGAGCAGCTGCTCGGTGGTGCCGTGGGCGGCCCGTCGGCCGGGCAGGACGCCTCGCTCACCGGACCGGACGGCGGTCCCGGGCAACTCGCCCGGGTGCTCGCCGCGGCCGCCGCCCCCGCGACGGCCGGCGAACTGGCCGGGGAGGAGGCCGCCCTGGCCGCGTTCCGGGAGGCGAGTCTCACGCCCGACCCGACAGTGACCCCCGTCCGGAGACGATCGATGGCAACCGCGGTGCTGGCCAGGGCCTTCAGCACGAAGGCCACTGCCGTCGTGCTCGGCACCACCGCGCTGTGCGGTGTCGCCGTCGCCGCCGGCACCGGCAACCTGCCGCCCGCGCTGGGCGGCGGCCCGTCCGCGCCGGAGCACAGGCTCGCCGGCCGGGACGCTGCCACCGGCCCGGCGTCGGGCCCGGCGGTCGTCGGGTCGTCGGCGGGCGTGGCCCCGTTCGGTGCCGTGGCGTCCGGTTCCGCCCGTCCGTCCGGCAGCGCCTCCGCCGGACCGCAGGCGGTCGTCCCGTCCGGCCCCGCGACGCCCGGCACCCCCTCGCCCGAGGGGCGCGGTGGCCGTTCGGCCGTCCCGCCCGCGCTGCTCGGCCTCTGCACCGGCTTCGCCGACCGTACGGCCAAGGGCGACCGCCCGAGCCGACTGGCCGGCGAATCGCTGTACGGCCCGCTGATCGCGGCGGCCGGTGGCGCGGACCGCGTGACGGACTACTGCCGGGCCGCGATCGACGACGAGGACGGCGAGGACGGCGACCACCAGGGCGCCACCGGCCCGACGCGCGACCCCGGCCGCACCGGCAGCGGCAGCGGGGCGAACGCCGGATCCGGCAAGGGGAACACCGGCGGCGGCCGGACCGACGGAAACGGCAACAGCAACGGAAGCGGCAGCGGAAACGGGCGCGGCAACGCCAACGGCGGCAGCGACGGCGAGGACACCGGCGGCGCCGGCACCAGACCGGGCAAGTCCGGCGTGACCGCCCCGGCCGTCCCCAACGCGCAGGACGGCCGCCCGGACAAGCCCGACCGGACCGAGAACGAACAGTCGGCCGGGAGGTAGCCCCCAGGACTCCGGGTGGGCGGCGAGCGACTCCCCCCGGGCTCGCCGCCCGCCCGGAACAGCACCACCCGCACCACCCGCAGGAAGCAGTACCACCCGCAGGACCCGCACCACCCGCAGGAAGCAGTACCACCCGAAGACCCCGGGTGGCCGGTCGGCTCCCCCGTGCCCACCGGCCGCCCGGCCGGCCCCGGCCGGACTGCCAGTCTCTTATACACATATCCGAACCCACGA
>NZ_JBHXTL010000045.1:0-62054 GCF_042677365.1 Kitasatospora sp. NPDC127116 | reverse complement strand
GCTCCGGCCGCTCCGGTTGCCGCCCCGGCGCCGGTCGCCGCTGCCCCGGCCGCCCCGGCGCCGGCCCCGGTCGCCGCCCCGGCGCCCGTTGCCGCTCCGGCTCCGGTTGCTGCTCCGGCTCCGGTTGCCGCCCCGGCCGCTCCGGTGGCCGACAGCGGTGACGCCTACGTGACCCCGCTGGTGCGCAAGCTCGCCGCCGAGCACGGTGTCGCGCTGGCCTCCGTCGCCGGCACCGGCGTCGGCGGCCGCATCCGCAAGCAGGACGTCATCGCCGCCGCGGAGGCCGCCAAGGCCGCTCCGGCCCCGGTCGCCGCTGCCGCCCCGGCCCCCGCGCCGAAGGCCGCCGCCTCGCCATCCGCCCTGCGCGGCCAGACGGTCAAGATGACCCGCATGCGCAAGGTCATCGGCGACAACATGCTGAAGGCCCTGCACGAGCAGGCCCAGCTGACCAGCGTGGTCGAGGTGGACGTCACCAAGATCATGTCGCTGCGCGCCAAGGCCAAGGAGGGCTTCCTGGCCCGCGAGGGCGTCAAGCTCTCCCCGATGCCGTTCTTCGTCAAGGCCGCCGCCCAGGCGCTGAAGGTCCACGCGGTCGTCAACGCCCGGATCAACGACGCCGAGGGCACGGTCACCTACTTCGACACCGAGAACATCGGTATCGCGGTGGACTCCGAGAAGGGTCTGATGACCCCGGTCATCAAGGGTGCGGGCGACCTCAACATCGCCGGCATCTCGAAGAAGACCGCCGAGCTGGCCACCAAGGTCCGCGACAGCAAGATCACCCCGGACGAGCTGTCCGGCGCCACCTTCACCATCAGCAACACCGGCTCCCGCGGTGCGCTGTTCGACACCGTGATCGTGCCGCCGAACCAGGTCGCCATCCTGGGCATCGGTGCCACCGTCAAGCGCCCGGTGGTCATCGAGGCCGACGGCGGCACCGCCATCGGCATCCGCGACATGACCTACCTGTCGCTCTCCTACGACCACCGCCTGGTGGACGGCGCCGACGCCGCCCGCTACCTGGTCGCGGTCAAGGAGATCCTGGAGGCCGGCGAGTTCGAGGTCGAGCTCGGCCTCTGACCCCACCAGGTCCCCGCGGAACCCCGCGCACGGAACCCCGCGTCGTCCCCGGACGGCGCGGGGTTCCGCCGTTCCCGGCCCCCGGACACGCCGAGTCCCGGAGTCGCGCCGAGTCGCGGCATGCACGGACGCGGCGGAACGGGGATGCTGGAGCGGTGATGGACGAGACGGACTTCTGGCAGATCATCGACGACACCCGGGACGACGCCGACGGCGACCCCGACGAGCAGGCAGACCTCCTGGTGGAACGGCTCCTCCAGCTGACCCCGGACGATGTGATCGACTTCGCCCGGCTGTTCCAGGCGCGGTTCCAGCGCGCCTACCGCCACGACCTGTGGGGCGCGGCCTACCTGATGCTCGACGGCGCCTCCGACGACACCTTCGACTACTTCCGGTCCTGGCTGATCGGCCAGGGCCGGGAGGTCTTCGAGGGCGGGCTCACCGATCCGGACGACCTGGCGGACCTGCTGCCCGAGTTCGACGAGGAGGAGGACGGCGAGGCCGAGGACCTCGGCTACGCCGCCGACGAGGCGTACGAGCGGCTGACCGGGCTGCCGCTGCCCGAGGTGGGCGTGCGGCAGCCCGAGCGGCCGGCCGGGCCGGTGCTGGACTTCGACGATCCGGACGTCATGGCGAAGCGCTTCCCCAAGCTCTGGGAGCGGTACGGGGACTGAGGGCGGTCAGGTGCTGCTGCCGGAGGAGCTGTCCTGCTTGATGCCCTTGAGGATCTGGTCCAGCACCGCGAAGTCCGGCGCGGCCGGACTGTCGTCCACGCCGCCCTCCATGACCACGTAGCCACCGCCCTTGGCCGGGAGGGCGGCCAGCAGGACGTAGCCCTGGGTGCCGTCCGTGGTGCGGATGTGCCAGCGGGTGGCGTAGCCGAGCACTCCGGCCACGCTGATGTACCCGGAGCCGGCGTCGGTGTGCGAGCTGACGCCGGAGAAGACCTGCCCGGCGTAGGAGGGCATCTGGGCGTCGGCGGCGGCCTTGGGCGTGGTGCCCTGGACGATGTCCTTCTCGACCGAGAACTGGCCGCGGATGCAGGAGCTGCCGTCGGGGCAGGTGTAGCGGTCGGTGCCGAGGTAGACGGTCGAGTGCGGCGGGTTGTCGGACACCACCCAGCCGTCGAGGACCGGCACGGTGATCGCGTGCTCCGGGTCGGGGACGGTGCTCTTGACCGCCGGCAGGGGCTTGGGCGCCGCGGGGCTGCTGGTGGGCGCGGTGGGGCTGGGGCTCGGCGTGGGGCTGCTGCTCCGGGGCGCGGTGACCGTGGGGTCCGGGGTCGGGTCCGCCCGGTGGTCGCCGCCGCTGTTGAAGACGACCCCGGCGACGATCCCGGCCACCGCCAGCACGGCGACCGCGATGCCGATGATCAGACCGGTCTTCGGCCGGGCCGGGCCGGCCGGCGGCGGGTAGCCCGGGCCCGGGTAGCCGTAACCGGGGCCGTAGCCGGGGCCCTGGGGCGGGTAACCGCCCTGGGCCTGGGCCTGGGCCTGGTACGCGTCCTGGCCGGGGTAGCCGTAGGCGGGTGCCTGGTGGGCGTCCTGGCCCGGGTAACCGTAGGTCGGGGCCGCCGGGCCGCCCGGGTACCCGTAGCCGGGCTTCCGGTCGGACGGCGACCCGGTCTGGGTGGGGGCGTCGGCGAGCCCGCCCGCGACGCCGCCCTGGAGCGGTCGGACCTCGGCCGTCCAGGCGTTGCCGTCCCACCAGCGCTCGTGACCGGGGGTGCCGTCCGCACCCGGGACCGGGTACCACCCGGGAGGCGTCGAGTTGCTCACGGGCGTACGGTACCCGGCACGGCGGCGCTCCAGACAGGTCGGGACCGTCACGACTCTGCACCGCCCGGCGAACGGCCAACCTCCCTTGGCGGCAAGCCTGTTCGAACGGCCGGCGCGCGGGCGGGACGGGAAGGTGCGGGCAGGGCGGCGCGGGTGCGGGCGGCGCGGGCGCGGGTGCCCTGCCGCTCAGTCGGCCAGGCCGCGGGCCATCCAGATGTCGTCCACGTACCGGCCGTCGATCAGGAACTCCTCGGCCAGCGAGCCCTCGACGACGAAGCCGCAGCTCTCGTAGAGGCGGCGGGCCGGAGCGTTCCAGCCGAGCACCCGCAGGCTCATCTTGCGGGCGCCCTCGGCCCGGGCCGCCGCACAGGCCGCGTCGACCAGTCGGCGGCCGATGCCCCGGCCGCGGACGGTGCCGTCGACGGCCAGGCCCTGGATCTGCCGCACGTGCCGGTTGCTCGCCAGCCGGGTGGCCGGGACCTGCCGGATGTAACCGACGATCCGGCCGTCCAGCACGGCCAGCAGGTAGTGCTCGGGGGCGTGCCGCTCGTCGAAGAGCGGGTCCTCGACGGGCGGTTGCGGGGAGACGTCGGACAGGACGGACCAGGCCGCGTGGTTGAGGACGGCGAGTTCGCGCTCGTCCTCGCTCCGCGCCGTACGGATGATCAGATCGTCGTCAGGCATGCGCGTCATGCTAACGGCGCATGCGGAGGTGACGGCCGGTCGGGAACACCGCGGGAGCGCGCGGGAGCTGCGAGGATGGGCGCATGCGCATCGCTGTCACGGGTTCCACGGGTTTGATCGGTTCGGCGCTCGTCCGCTCCCTGCTGGCGGACGGCCACGAGGTGGTCCGGCTGGTCCGGCACCGCTCGAAGACCGGCCCACGGCCGGACGGCAGCACCGCGATCGGCTGGAACCCGCTGCTCGGCGAGGTCGAACGGGACGGACTGACCGGGGTTCAGGCCGTGGTGCACCTGGCCGGCGCCGGGGTCGGCGACCGCCGCTGGACGGACTCCTACAAGCGGGAGATCCGGGAGAGCCGGGTGTACGGCACCGAGACGCTGGCCGTCGCCCTGGCCGGGCTCAAGGAGCCGCCGCAGGTCCTGGTGAGCGCCTCCGCGGTCGGCTGGTACGGGCAGACCGGCGACCGGGTGATCGACGAGGACTCCCCCGCCGGCGACGACTTCCTGGCCGAGGTCTGCCGGGAGTGGGAGGACGCCGCCCGGCCGGCCGAGCGGGCCGGGATCCGGGTCGTCCACCCGCGCACCGGCATGGTGCTGTCCGCGGCCGGCGGGGCGGGCGGGCGGCTGTTCCCGCTGTTCAAGCTGGGTCTCGGCGGGCGGCTCGGCGACGGGCGGCAGTACTGGAGCTTCATCTCGCTGCACGACGAGGTGGCCGCGCTGCGGTTCCTGATCGACCACGACGACCTCTCCGGCGCCTTCAACCTCACCGCTCCGAACCCGGCGACCAACGCCGAGCTGACCACCGCGCTGGGCCGGGCGCTGCGGCGGCCGACGCCGTTCCCGGTGCCGGAGGCGGTGCTCAAGGCGGTACTGGGCGAGCTGGCGATCGAGGTGGTCGGCAGCCACCGGGTGGTGCCGCGACGGCTGCTGGACGCGGGCTTCCGCTTCACCCACCCGGACGTGTACTCGGCGGTGCTCGCCGCGATGTGACGGGTGCGCGGGGCGGCGTCAGGGGCACGCGCGGAGCGGGTGCCGGGTGCCGGGTGCTGGCCGGCGAGGCGGGTGCGGTCGGCGGGGCGGGTGCGCGGGTCGGTGCGGCCCCTGGGGCGGGTGCTGGGCGGCGGGCGCGCGGGGTGGCTGCGCGCGCCGGGAGGGTAGGCGGGCGCGCGGGTCGCGCGAAGCCCGTACGTACTCCGACGACGGTATCCGCCCTGGCCAGCGGCATATGCCGAGCGGGGCCCGAGGGGGCCCGAGGAGGGGGCGCACGGGAGCACATGGTGGGCGCGTCGCACGCCCCCGGTGACCGTACGCGCCCACCGACCCCCGAACCCGGCCACCACGGCGCACTGTCCGTGACCACTCCCCCGCCCGATGCCTCAGGACCCTCCGCGGCCTTCGGATCCGGCCCGATGCGCTTGTCTGATGCTCACACTGACTGGGCATCACCCTCCACGGACCGTGTCCCGGCACCCCGCTGCCTGCGTCGGCCGGAGCCCCGGGACCAGGGAGGGAGCACCCCAGTGCCCACGTACGACTTCACCCGCCGCGCCCGCCGGCCGTCCGACCCGGACGTCGTCGTGGTCGGCGCCGGACTCGCGGGCCTGGCCGCCGCCCGCGCGCTCACCGGCCACGGCCTCACCGTTCAGGTCCTGGAGACCACCGACCGGATCGGTGGCCGGATGGCCACCCGCGAACAGGACGGATTCCGGCTCGACGACGGCAGTCACCTGTTGAACACCGCCTTCCCCGAGCTGCGCCGCACGCTCGACCTCGACCGCCTCGACCTGCGCCCGCTCGCGCCCGGCGTGCTGGTGCACAGCGCCGGCCGCCGGTACCGCGCCGGGGACCCCCAGCTCACCGTCGCCCGGCAGGCCGCCGCCCGGTCCCCGCTCGGCAGCCCGCTGGACAAGGCCCGGCTGGCGGGCCGGCTCGGCCGGCTCGCCGCCACCCCGGTCGGCCGGCTCCAGGCCCGTCCGGAGACCACCGCCGCCCGCGCACTGACCGGCCACGGCCTGGCCCAGCGCACCGTGGACGGCTTCCTGCGACCGCTGCTCAGCGCCCTGCTCTCCGATCCGGCGCTCGGGACCAGCAGCCGGGTCGCCGACCTGGTGCTGCGCTCGTACGCGCGCGGGCGGCTCTGTCTGCCCGCCGCCGGGATCGCGGCGGTACCGGCCCAACTGGCCGCCGCCCTCCCCGCCGGCACCGTCCGCACCCGGGTGCGGGTCACCTCGATCGCCGCGGACGGCGTGGAGACCGCCGCGCACGGGCGGATCGGCGCCCAGGCCGTCATCGTCGCCACCGACGCCCGCTCCGCCGCCGAACTGCTGCCCGGGCTGCGGCTACCGGACTTCCACCCCGTCACGACCTTCTACCACGCCGCCGACGCCGCCCCGCTGGGCGAGGCCGTCCTGCTGCTCGACGGCGACCGGCCGAACGGGCACCCGCCGCTGGTCTCGCACTCACTGGTGCTCAGCGAGCTGCACCCGTCCTACGCCCCGGCCGGCCAGTCGCTGATCGCCACCACCGTGCTCGGGCGGCGCGCCTTCGACGTGGGCGGCCCGGCCGGTCTGGAGCCGGCCGTCCGGACCCGGCTGGCCGAGCTGTACGGCGGCTCGACGTCGGGCTGGCAGTTCCTCGGCGTGCGGCACGTCCCGGACGCGCTGCCCGCGATGCCGCCGCCGCACAACCCCCGCCGCCCGGTGCGGCTGCTGGCGGGGCTGTACGTCGCCGGGGACCACCGGGACACCAGCACCGTGCAGGGCGCGCTGGTCTCCGGGCGGCGGGCGGCACAGGCGGTGCTGGGCGACCTCGGTGTCCCCGCCGACGCCCGGGAGGCGGAGGCGGCGGCCTGACGACCGGGCCCGCGCCCGGGCACAGGCGCGGGCACGGCGAGCGGCATCGGCCGGCTCCTCGGCCTCGGCGGGCGTCGCGGCGCCCCGCCGGAACGACGGGCACCGCGTGGCCGGTGCCCGTGTTCCTGCCGCCGTTCCCGGCCGTTCCCGGCCGTTCCCGCCCGTCCGCGGGCCGCTCCGCGCCGGTGACGGCCGCCGCGGAACGGCCGGAGGTCCGGGCCGGGGCCGCTGGGCCCGGACCTCCGTGCGCCGGGTGCGTGGGGCGGGCCCCACCCGCCCTTCGGTCAGATCACCCCCGCCTGCCGGGCCGTCTCCTCGAAGGCGCGGGCCACCGGGCTGCCGCGGTAGGGGGTGAGGCGGCGGTGGAAGTCCCGGACGTACTCCAGCGAGCGGGCCGAGCGCATCTCCCCCGCCGCCCGCAGCGCGTCGGTGGCCATGGTGCAGGCCTCGTCGAGGTCCCCCATGCCGAGCCGGGCGGTGGCCAGCACCAGACGGCAGAAGATCCGGCTGCGGGCGTAGGCGGGCGAGCGCAGCCGCAGCGACTTCTCGGCGTGCTGCGCGGCCGTCCGCCACTGCTGGAGGTCGCGGTAGCAGTGGGCGAACTCGTCGGAGAGCTGGGCCTCGTCGAAGTACCGCGCCCAGGAGGGCAGTTCGTCGCCCGTCCGGGCCGCCGCCAGGGAGCGCTCGGCGCGCACCAGGGCGGTGGTGCAGGACCGGACGTCGCCCAGCAGCCCGTGCCCGCGCGCCTCGGCGGCGTGCATCAGCGACTGGACGACCGGCGGCACGGCGGTGCCCACGCCCTGCTGGGCGACCCGGGCGAGCTGGACCGCCTCCCGGCCGTGGCCCAGGTGGACGGCCTGCTGGCTCATCGTCACCAGCACGTAGCCGCCGAGCGCGCGGTCCCCGGCGGCCTGGGAGAGGCGCAGCGCCTGGACGAAGTAGCGCTGGGCGAGGCCGTGCGCGGCGATGTCGAAGGACGTCCAGCCGGCCAGCCTGGTGAGGTCGGCGACCGCGCCGAACAGGGCCCGGCCGATCTGTTCCCCGTAGCGGCCGCGCAGCATCGGCTCGGCCTCGCTCTCCAGGTAGCGGACCAGCGCCTGGCGGGCGTGGCCGCCGCCGTAGGCGTGGTCGAGCGCGCGGAAGAGGTCGCCGACGGCGCGGATGGCGGCGATGTCGCCGCGGCCGACCCGCAGGGTGGGGCGGGACTCGCGGGCCGGGTCGGTGTACGGCGGTTCGACGGCGACCGGCGGCCGGCGGCTCTGGATCGGCACCCGGCCGATGGTGGGGGCGGTGCCGGTGGTCCCGGCCGTGCTGCGGGCGGTGGGGGCCCCGGGGACGCCGGGGGCGGGGCCGCGTGCCGGGCTCCCGGGGGACGCGCCGGGCGCGCCCGGCGCCGGGGCGCCGGTGATGGCCGCGGAGGTGGCGCTGCCGGACGGCGGGCCGGCGGCGGCGTCCGAGCGGGTCAGGGTGGAGCCGTCCCGGGCGACCCGCTCGTCGGTGCGGCCGATCAGCCAGTCCCGGCTGGGGACGACCAGGCCGGCCGGGGTGAAGGCGATCCGGCGCAGCTCGGACTGCGGGCCGTTGTCCTTGCGCCACATGCTCGCCACGATGTCCACCGCCTCCTGCGGCGTCTCGGCGAACTCCAGGCCGGCGTAGACCGGGGCGCAGGCGTCCAGGCCGAGGTCCTGGGCGGTGAGGCGGCGGCCGAGGCGGCGGGTGAAGACCTCGGCGATCAGCGCCGGGGTGGCCCCGCGCGGCTGCTGGCCGCGCAGCCAGCGGGTGACCGAGGTCTTGTCGTAGCGCAGGTCCAGGCCGTGCTCCAGGCCGAGCTGGTCGACCCGGCGGGCGAGGCCCGCGTGCGAGAAGCCGGCCTCCTCGATCAGCGCCGCGAGCTGGCCGTTCTGCGGGGCCGGGCCGGAGTGGCCGGGGCCGCGGGGAGGGCCGGGCACGGGCGCGGCGGGGTTCTCGTGCCGGTCGGGTGTGGCCTGCACCGGCAGCCGCCGGTCCTCGGCGTCCGGGGCGTCGGCGGTCAGCGTGTCGGCGGTCAGGGCGTCGGGGGCGTCCGGAAGGGTCCGGCCGACCGTCCCTCGGTGCTGGCCGAGCGGGTCGAGCGGTCCGTACGCCGGGCTGTCGGTTGCAGGCCGTTGGGGCATGTCTGTCAACACCTCTCGGACGTCGCACCGGGCTTCACCAGCACTTCGGCGGCCCGGGGCGGCGCCCCCTGTCGGGAATCGGCGTGAATGTAGCGAGCATTCGGGCGCTATGGGTGGATCTGACCGAGCAATCCACCGAACGGGTGAAGCAACCGCGCCCATTTCGGGGAAGCGGGGCCATCTCGGGTTTGGTCGTCCGGGGTCGAACCACCGGCCGTTCCGAGGGCCTCTCCGAGGGCCTCTCCGAGGGTCGATCCACCGTTCGGACCCCGCTCCGGTGTCATGGCGGACAGCACCACAGCCCAACGGACTGCTGTGGCGTTCCGCCACATGGGAGCGGGGCCGCCGGATTCCTACCGTTCTCGGCCATGGACACCTCTACTGCCCGCCCGCTCGCCGGCCGCACGGCCATGGTCACCGGGGCCGCCTCGGGCATCGGCCGGGCCTGCGCCGAGGCCTTCGCCGGGGCCGGCGCCCGGGTCTACGTCGTCGACCTCGCGGCCGGCCCGGCCGAGGAACTCGCCGAGCGGATCGGCGGCCGCGCGATCGTCGCCGACCTCGCCGACCCCGGGGCCGTGGACGCCCTGCCGGACGACGCCGACATCGTCGTCAACAACGCCGGCCTCCAACACGTCGCGCCCGTGCACGAGTTCCCGCCCGACCGCTTCACGCTCATCCAGCGCGTCATGGTCGAGGCCCCGTTCCGCATCCTGCGCCGCACCCTGCCCCACATGTACGAGCAGGAGTGGGGCCGGGTCGTCAACGTCTCCTCCGTCCACGGCCTGCGCGCCAGCGCCTTCAAGTCCGCGTACGTCACCGCGAAGCACGCGCTGGAGGGCCTCAGCAAGACCGTCGCCCTGGAGGGCGCGCCGTACGGCGTCACCAGCAACTGCATCAACCCGGGCTACGTCCGGACTCCCCTGGTGGAGAAGCAGATCGCCGCCCAGGCGCTCGCCCACGGCATCCCCGAGGACGAGGTGGTCGAGCGGATCATGCTCGACCGCACCGCCGTGAAGCGCCTCATCGAACCCGACGAGGTCGCCCAACTCGCCCTCTGGCTCTGCTCCCCCACCGCCTCCTACATCACCGGCGCCAGCCTCCCCGTCGACGGCGGCTGGACCGCCCACTGAGCGGGGAGCGCCCGGCGGTCAGGCCTCCCCTCTCATAGGACAGGAAGGCACATTCGACCCCGGGACTGTGTGGGCCGTCCACATAGTCCCGGGGTCGGGTGCTTCCTACCTTGTGGCGACATCGTCTCCCCCCTGGTTCTGGAAGTGGTGGCCATGAGCACCTCCGCACGAGGTACGGCGGCGAGCAGTTCACTCCCGAGAGTGGTGGCTGCGAGCCTGATCGGCACGACCATCGAGTGGTACGACTACTTCTTGTACGGAACGGCGGCGGCGCTGGTGTTCGGGAAGCTGTTCTTCCCGCACAGCGATCCGCTGACCGGGACGCTGCTGTCCTTCCTGACCTACGCGATCGGGTTCGCGGCACGGCCGCTCGGGGCGCTGGTGTTCGGTCACTTCGGGGACCGGGTGGGACGGAAGAAGCTGCTGGTGGTGAGCCTGCTGCTGATGGGCGGGTCGACCACGGCGATCGGGCTGCTGCCGACGTACGACTCGATCGGGGTCGCGGCGCCGGTGCTGCTGACGGTGCTGCGGCTGGTGCAGGGCTTCGCACTCGGCGGCGAGTGGGGTGGCGCCGTGCTGCTGGTGTCGGAGCACGGGGACCAGCGGCGGCGCGGGTTCTGGGCGTCCTGGCCGCAGGGCGGGGCGCCGGCCGGGAACCTGCTGGCGGCCGGGGTGCTGTCGCTGATGACGGCGGTGCAGTCGGACGCGGCGTTCCTGGCGTGGGGCTGGCGGGTGCCGTTCCTGCTGTCGGCGGTGCTGGTCGTGGTCGGGATGTGGATCCGGCTCGCGGTGGACGAGTCGCCGCTGTTCAAGGAGGCGCTGGCGGCGCAGCACAAGCGCCAGGAGGAGCGGAACACGGCCGAACGGCTGCCGCTGGTGGAGGTGTTGCGGGACCACTGGCGGGAGGTGCTGGTGGCCATGGGCGCGCGGATGGCGGAGAACATCTCCTACTACGTGATGACCACGTTCGTGCTCACCTACGCCGTCACCCACGCCCACTTCTCCAAGCAGACCGCGCTGAACGCCGTCCTGATCGCCTCCGCGATCCAGTTCGCGCTGATCCCGCTGTTCGGCGCGCTGTCCGACCGGGTCGGGCGCAGGCCGGTGTACCTGGTGGGCGCGGTCGGGGTGGGCGCCTGGGCCTTCGTGTTCTTCGGGATGGTCGACACGAAGTCCTTCGGCTCGCTGGTCACCGCCGTGACCGTCGGCCTGGTCTTCCACAGCGCCATGTACGCGCCCCAGGCGGCCTTCTTCTCCGAGCTGTTCGCGACCCGGATGCGGTACTCGGGCGCCTCGATCGGCGCCCAGTTCTCCTCGGTGGCGGCCGGCGCCCCGGCGCCGCTGATCGCCACCGCGCTGCTCAAGGACTACGGCAGCTCCACGCCCATCGCGGTGTACGTCGCCATCGCGGCGGCGATCACCGTGCTGGCGGTGCTGTGCGGCCGGGAGACCAGGGGGCAGGACCTCATGGACGTCGAGGGACGGGACAACCGGGACGGCCGGGACGGCCGGGACGGCCGGGAGCCGGGCACCGCCTCGGCCGAAAAGCCCGCCGTCGCCTGAGGGGCGAGCCGATACGATCACGGTTTCTCGGAACCGACGGAACCGACGCCGATTGGCAGCACGCACCATGAACCACCCTCACGAAAACGCCGCGCCCGCGCTGCGGCGGCTGCTCGACCTGCTCGCCTCCGGAGCCGCCACCGAGGACTTCGCCGACGTGCTGGCCGACGCCCGCCGCCGCGGGGCGCCGGCCGCCGTCCTCGCCGAGATCGACGACGCCACCTGGCAGGCCCTGCGCGTCCACCGCACCCTGCGTCAACACCGGCGGCGCGAAGCCGAGTTGACGGCCCTGTTCGACACCGCCGGGGACCTCGCCGCCTCCCGGGACCTGGACGCCGTGCTCCAGGCGATCGTCCGCCGGGCCCGGATGCTGCTCGGCACCGACACCGCGTACCTGACCCTGCCGGACGAGGGCGCCGGCGACACCTACATGCGGGTCACCGACGGCTCGGTCTCCGTCCTGTTCCAGACCCTGCGGCTCAGCCTCGGCGACGGCCTGGGCGGGCTGGTCGCCCAGACCGCCCGCCCGTACGCCACCCCCGACTACCGCACCGACGAACGCTTCCACCACACCGGCACGATCGACGCCGGTGTGCTGGACGAGGGCCTGGTGGCGATCATCGGGGTGCCGCTGCTGCTCGGCGGTCAGGTCATCGGCGTCCTGTTCGCCGCCGACCGCACGCCGCGTGCCTTCTCCCCCGACGAGGTCGCGCTGCTCTGCTCGCTGGCCGCGCACGCCGCGATCGCCCTGGACACCGCCAAGTCGCTGGCCGACACCCGGGCCGCGCTCGCCGAGCTGAACGCAGCCAACGAGCTGGTCCGGGCCCACTCCTCCGCCGTGCAGCGCGCCGAGCAGGCGCACGACCGGCTCACCGACCTGGTGCTGCGCGGCGCCGAGGTGCCGGACGTCGCCGCCGCCGTGGCCGCCCTGCTGGGCGGGGAGATAGCGGTCCTGGACGCCGAGGGCGAACCGCTGGCCGGCCGCTCCGCACCCGCCGCCGAACTGGCCGAGGCGGTCGCCGCCTCCCGCGCCGAGGGCCGGTCCGTACGGCACGGCGAGCAGTGGGTCTGCGCGGTGCTGGCCGGACACGACGCACTCGGCACCATGGTGCTGCGCGGCCGGCCCGACCTCGACGACGCCGACCGGCGGCTGTTCGAGCGGGCCAGCGTCGTCACCGCGCTGCTCCTGCTGCTGCGCCGCTCGGTCGCCGAAACCGAGAACCGGGTCCGCGGCGAACTGCTCACCGACCTGCTGACCGCCCCCGAGCGGGACCCGGGCGGGCTCACCGCGCGCGGCCGCCGGCTCGGCGTCGACCTCGCCCGGCCGCACCTGGTGCTGGTCGCGGAGCCCGCCGACGGGAAGGCCGACGACCGGGCACGGCTGGCCGGTGCGGCCCGGCGCTACCTGTTCGGCTCCCGGGGCGTCAGCGCCGAGCACGCCGAGACGGTGGTGCTGCTGGCGCCAGTCGAGAGCGGCGGCACCGACGACCCCGAGGAGACCGCCCGGCAGGCCGCCGAACGGCTGGCCCGGCTGGCCGGGTTCCCGGTCACCGTCGGCGCCGGCCGGCCGGCCGCCGGGCCGGCCGCGCTGGCCGCCTCCTACGGCGAGGGCGTGCGCTGCCTCCGGGCGCTGCGGGTGCTCGGCCGCGCCGGGGAGGGCGCCTCGGCCCGGGCGCTCGGCTTCCTCGGCGTGCTGCTCGGCGACGGCCACGACGTGGACGGCTTCGTCGGCGCGACGCTCGGCCCGCTCCTCGCGTACGACGCCCGGCGCGGCACCGAGCTGGTCCGCACCCTGCGCGCCTACTTCGACTGCGGCGGCAGCCTGACCCGGGCCAAGGACGAGCTGCACGTCCACGTGAACACCGTGGTCCAGCGGCTGGACCGGGTCGAGGCGCTGCTCGGGCGGGACTGGAACCAGCCGGAGCGGTCGCTGGAGCTCCAGCTCGCGCTGCGGCTGCAGCTGCTCGCGGGCGGCTGAGCCCGAACAGGCCGACGGCTCGCCCGGGGAGGGCTGCCGCCCCGGGCCGGGCCGCCGCCGACCGCTGCCGACCGCTGTCCCGGGGCCGGGCCGCTGCCGACCGCCGCCCCCGGGCCGGGCGACCAACCCCGGCAGGACGGCCGGACCCGGCAGGTCCGCTGCTCATGGGCGGCCGAGGGGGTTCGACCGGGCTGGGCGTACAGTGGCGAGGTTGGTCTCGAACGCCCGGCAAGGAGCGGCAACGGTGAGCGAGAACGTGCGTTTTGTTCGCATGGGCATAGGTGAGCGCACCGTGCCCTACCAGGAGGCCTGGGAGGAGCAGCAGCGGCTGCACGCGCTGCGGGTCGCGGACGAGATCCCCGACACCGTGCTGCTCCTGGAGCACCAGTCGGTGTACACCATGGGCAAGCGCACCAACCCCGCCGACCTGCCGCTGGACGGCACCCCGGTGGTCGAGGTCAACCGGGGCGGCGAGATCACCTGGCACGGCCCCGGCCAGCTGGTCGGCTACCCGATCGTCAAGCTGCCCGACCCGATCGACGTCATCGCCTACGTCCGCCGGCTGGAGGAGGCGCTGATCCGCACCGCCGGCGAGTTCGGCATCGGGTCCACCCGGGTCGAGGGCCGCAGCGGCGTCTGGGTGCTGGGCGAGTCCATCCCGGACGCCGTGGTGGATCCGGCGCAGGTGGTGGACATCGGCAGGCTGACCCTGCGGATGGGCCTGCCGCTGGGCATCGACCCGCGCCTGGCCGGCCCCGAGTACGCGCCCTCCAACGCCGGCCAGCGCGGTGACGACCGCAAGCTCGCCGCGATCGGCGTGCGGGTCGCCCGCGGGGTGACCATGCACGGTTTCGCGCTCAACTGCGACCCGGACATGACCTGGTTCGACAAGATCGTGCCGTGCGGCATCAGGGACGCGGGCGTCGCCTCGCTCACCGGCGAGCTGCGGCGCGGACTGTCCGCCGCCGAGGCCGCGCCGGTGGTCGAACGGCACCTGGCGGACGTCCTCGCCGAGCTGCCGGAACCGGTCCTCGGCCACTGACCCGCCGGGCAGCGCCGACGCACCTTCCGCCGACGGCCGCCGAAACTGCCGGCGGCCGCTGGGAATCTACCGACCGGTAGCCATGTTGCCCTGCGATTGCAGGGCGGCAGGCCCGGCGAAGGCCGTACAACCACAGGCGTACCCTGGGGGTACCCCGTCTAGTTCTAGGAGTCGCACGTGTCCGCTGTCGCGCCCGACGGCAGGAAGCTGCTCCGCCTGGAGGTCCGCAACAGCGAGACCCCCATCGAGCGGAAGCCCGAGTGGATCAAGACCCGCGCGAAGATGGGCCCGGAGTACAACGCCCTCCAGTCGCTGGTGAAGAAGGAGGGGCTGCACACGGTCTGCCAGGAGGCCGGCTGCCCCAACATCTTCGAGTGCTGGGAGGACCGCGAGGCGACCTTCCTCATCGGCGGTGACCAGTGCACCCGCCGCTGCGACTTCTGCCAGATCGACACCGGCAAGCCCGCCGAGTTCGACCGCGACGAGCCGCGCCGGGTCGCCGAGTCCATCGTCACGATGGACCTCAACTACGCCACCATCACCGGCGTCGCCCGTGACGACCTGGAGGACGGCGGCGCCTGGCTGTACGCCGAGACCGTGCGCCAGGTGCACGCGATGACCGCCGCCCGCGAGGCCGGCCGCACCGGCGTCGAGCTGCTCATCCCCGACTTCAACGCGGTGCCCGAGCAGCTGGCCGAGGTCTTCTCCTCCCGCCCCGAGGTGCTCGCGCACAACGTCGAGACCGTGCCGCGGATCTTCAAGCGGATCCGCCCGGCGTTCCGCTACGAGCGCTCGCTGGACGTCATCACCCAGGCGCGTGCGGCCGGACTGGTGACCAAGTCCAACCTGATCCTGGGCATGGGCGAGACCCGCGAGGAGGTCAGCCAGGCGCTGGCCGACCTGGTCGGCGCCGGCTGCGAGCTGATCACCATCACCCAGTACCTGCGCCCCTCGCTGCGCCACCACCCGGTCGAGCGCTGGGTGAAGCCGCAGGAGTTCGTCGAGCTCCAGGAGGAGGCCGAGGAGCTGGGCTTCGCCGGCGTCATGTCGGGCCCGCTGGTGCGTTCCTCGTACCGGGCCGGCCGGCTGTACCGGCAGGCGCTGGAGCGGCGCGCGCAGGCCGCGGTCTGATCGCGGTCTGATCGCGGTCCGATCACGCGTGTGACGGCGGTCCGACGGCGGCCTCCCGGTCCACCGATCGGTTCGAGCCACGGGAAGGGCGGAGCTTCGGCTCCGCCCTTCCGGTTTTCACCACGCTTTGACTGGCTGGTCACGGGCTGGTAACACGGGGTGGGGACTCTGGACGCCTGGTGAGCGTTCGATTCTTCTCAGCCACGAGAGGAGCTGTTCGGCATGCGGGTTCAGATGCGGATCCGGTCGGTGGGGGTGGCGCTGCGGTTCGCCGAGAGCGTCCTGCTCGCTCCCGGCCAGCGGCACGCGCGCCGCAACGCGTGGGCGGCGGTGTGCGAGAACCGCCGGTACGCGGCGGACCGCAGGCACGACGACGCGGCGGCCCGGACGGCACAGCCGCGGCCGGTCCGGCGGTAGCGCTCCGGCGATGACGCATCGGCGTCGGCGGCAGTGCTCCGGCGGCAACGGATCGGCGTCGCCATCGGCGATAACGCTTCGACGTCGCAGGGCCCCCCGGCGTCGCTCTGTGCGACGGCGTGCGGGCACACGGGTCACGGTTGGGGCGAACGGGTACCCGGGCTTGGATATCCCGTACCCGTGCCACGTACCATGAGCGTTATGGCGAGGGAAACATCCGAGAACCCCGGGCGACTGAAGCAGATCCGCCTGGCGTACACCATGACCAAGAAGGTCGACACCAAGATCGGCCTGATCATCGCCGGCGTCGGCCTGCTGACCTTCGGCGTGTTCCTCGCCATCGGCTTCGCGATCGAGCATCCCGTTTACCTGGGCATCCTGGGCTTCATCGTGGCCGTGCTGGCCATGGCGATCGTCTTCGGGCGCCGGGCCGAGCGCGCCGCGTTCGGTCAGATGGAGGGGCAGCCGGGGGCAGTCGCCGCGGTGCTGAACAACATCCGGCGCGGCTGGAGCTCCAACAGCACCCCGGTGGCGGTCACCCGTAACCAGGACGCGGTCTACCGCGCCGTGGGCCGGGCCGGCATCGCGCTGATCGGGGAGGGCAACCCGAACCGGGTCCGCCAGCTGCTGGCCTCCGAGAAGAAGAAGATGGCCCGTGTGGTCGGCGACGTGCCGGTGCACGACATCGTGGTGGGCAACGGCGAGGGCGAGATCCCGCTGAAGAAGCTCCAGATCCACCTGATGCGCCTGCCCCGCGCCATCACCGCCGCCCAGGTCACCGAGACCAACGACCGCCTGCGCGCGCTGGGCGACCTGCTCTCCAAGGCGCCGATCCCCAAGGGTCCGATGCCGAAGGGCGCCCGGATGCCCAAGGGCGGCCAGGCCCGCTGATCCTCCCCCGCCCCTGACGACACGAGAACGGCCCCGCCGCGGAGCTTCCGCGGCGGGGCCGTTCCGACGTTCGTACGGCGTCGGGGGTGCATCCCGGCCTCGACCAGGGCCGGGGCCGGGGGCCGGATCTCGGCCGGAGGCTGGATCCCGACCCCGACCGGAGGCTAGATCCGGACCTCGACGGTGCCGACCGCCTTGTCGTGCAGGCCGCGGGTGTCGCGGTCCCAGACCAGCGGCGGCACCACCAGGCAGAGCAACAGGGTGCGCAGCAGGACCTGCGGGATGGTCGCGCGGCGGCCGTCCAGCCGGACCACCCGGAGGCCGAACAGCCGCTTGCCGACCGTCGTGCCGGTGGTGGCCAGCAGCAGGGACGCGACCAGGAAGAACAGCGGGCTGGTCCACAGGTTGGCCTCGGCCTGGTCGCCGCGGGCGATCAGCCCGTACGAGATCAGGGCGACCAGCCAGCCGTCCACGAACAGGGCGCCGATCCGGCGGCCGGGGCCGGCGATCGAGCCGGGGCCCTCCTTGGGCAGCCCGAGGCGCTCGCCGCGGTGGCCGAAGTCGGCACCCATCTTCTCGGCGGCCGCCCGGGGGCCGTCGATCCACGATCCCAACGCTTCTCTGGTGTCCACGAATCCACACTAACCGGGCTGACGGCGTACGCCGCCACCGGCTCCCCTCCGGTCGGGGCATCACCCCCGACCGGGTGAATCGTCGTTCCGGCACCTTTCCAAGTGGTCCAGACCACTTGCGGGAGGGCGCCCAGCCGGGCAGGGCGATTTGTACCGTCCCGTACATCTTTGCCAGCCACCCGGCAGCCGTGGTTAACATCTAGGAAACGAGCGGGTCACCGAGTGGAAACGACCCATTCCTATGGTGAGCCCAATTCGCACGCCGAGGAGGATGGATGTTCAACAACGCCGCCGAAGTGAAGCAGTTCATCCAGGACAACGACGTGAAGTTCGTCGACGTCCGCTTCTGTGACCTGCCGGGCGTCCTGCAGCACTTCTCCGTACCTGCGGCGACCTTCGACCCGTCCGAGATCCTGATGTTCGACGGCTCGTCGATCCGCGGCTTCCAGGCCATCCACGAGTCCGACATGGCCCTGGTGCCGGACCTCGCCACGGCCCGCCTCGACCCCTTCCGGGCCGAGAAGCACCTCAACATCAACTTCTTCATCCAGGACCCGGTCACCGGCGAGGCGTACAGCCGCGACCCGCGCAACGTCGCCAGGAAGGCCGAGGCCTACCTCGCCTCCTCCGGCATCGCCGACACCGCGTTCTTCGGGCCCGAGGCCGAGTTCTACGTCTTCGACTCGGTCCGCTTCGACACCAGCGCCAACGCGTCCTTCTACCACATCGACTCGGAGGCCGGTGCCTGGAACAGCGGCGCCGCCGAGGGCGACGTACGCGGCTACAAGGTCAAGTACAAGGGCGGGTACTTCCCCGTCCCGCCGGTCGACCACTTCGCCGACCTGCGCGCCGAGATGTCGCTGGAGCTCGCCAAGGCCGGACTGGAGGTCGAGCGCCAGCACCACGAGGTCGGCACGGCCGGCCAGGCCGAGATCAACTACAAGTTCAACACCCTGCTGCACGCCGCCGACGACCTGATGCTGTTCAAGTACATCATCAAGAACGTCGCCTGGCGGAACGGCAAGACCGCCACCTTCATGCCGAAGCCGATCTTCGGCGACAACGGCTCGGGCATGCACGTCCACCAGTCGCTGTGGAGCGAGGGCACCCCGCTCTTCTACGACGAGCAGGGCTACGCCGGCCTCTCCGACACCGCCCGCTACTACATCGGCGGGCTGCTGCGGCACGCCCCCTCGCTGCTGGCCTTCACCAACCCCTCGGTGAACTCCTACCACCGCCTGGTGCCGGGCTTCGAGGCGCCGGTCAACCTGGTCTACTCGCAGCGCAACCGCTCGGCCGCGATCCGCATCCCGATCACCGGCTCCAACGCCAAGGCCAAGCGCATCGAGTTCCGCGCGCCGGACCCGGCCTCCAACCCCTACCTGGCCTTCGCCGCCATGCTGATGGCCGGCCTCGACGGCATCCGCAACAAGATCGAGCCGCTGGAGCCGGTCGACAAGGACCTCTACGAGCTGGCCCCCGAGGAACACGCCAACGTCCCCCAGGTGCCCTCCTCCCTCCCCGCCGTCCTGGAGGCCCTGGAAGCCGACCACGAGTACCTCCTCGCCGGCAACGTCTTCACCCCGGACCTCATCGAGACCTGGATCGACTACAAGCGCACCAACGAGATCGCCCCGATCGCCCTGCGCCCCCACCCCCACGAGTTCGAGCTCTACTACGACCTGTAGAGGGCCGCGGGGCTGGCAGTACGCGCCGGGCGGGCGGTTCGACGGAGGTCGGGCCGGCCGCCCGGCGCGTGCTGTTTCCGGGCGCGGGGGTGGGGCGAGGTCAGTAGGAGTCGGGGGTGTGCTGCTGCGGCGGGTGGGTGTCCCTGGGGGTGAAGGCGGTGGCCCAGGGGGTGGTGACGGTTTCCAGGACGCCGGGGGCCCGGGCCGGCGCCGGGGCGGGCTGCGGGGGGAGGGGTTCGGCGGCGCGGAGCTCGTCGATGCTCCTGGTCATGCCCGTCTTGAGACGGGGTGTCAGGGGCTTCTCGATGAGGCGGTGGGCCAGCCAGGAGGCGACGAGCATGCCGGCGGTGACGACGGCGACCGCCGTCCAGGGCTTGACGTCGCGCTCGTGGAGGGCGCGCAGGGCGGTCCAGCCCATGGTCTCGTGGAGCAGGTAGAGGGGGTAGGTGAGGGCGCCGGCGAAGGTGAGCCAGCGCCACTGGATCCGGGATCCCCAGCCCAGGGCGACCACGATCATGACGAGGTAGGAGAGGCTGGTCAGCAGGACGGCGGGCCAGGTCGGCAGGTCGACGCGGCCGAGGTAGGGGTTCACGTCCTTCTGGTGCTGGATGGTGTAAAGCACCGAGAGGATCCAGCTGATCCCGACGATGCCGAAGAGCATGAGGTTGGGACCGTACCGGTGGACCAGGTAGAGCGCGAGGCCGGCGACGAAGAACGAGGAGACCTGAGACATCGCGAAGAAGTCGAGCACCGGCCACTTGGTGCTCGCCGCGACGATGCCGGCGACCGTCCAGATCGAGCAGAAGGCCACGATCCGCCGGTAGGTCACGCCCCGCCAGACCACGATGGCGAACAGCAGGTAGAAGCGCAGCTCGATCCAGAGCGTCCAGTAGACGGCGTCGACGTCCTTGATGCCCAGGCCCTCCTGGAACATCGTCAGGTTGGCGAGCACCTGCTCCGAGGGGAGCGGCTGGCGCACGAGCGGCCACACCGTCACGACCGCGGTGGTGAGCAGGACGGCGAACCAGTACGCGGGGTAGAGCCGGATGACCCGGGAGCGGACGAAGTCGCCCACCGGACGGCCCCAGCTGCTCATGCAGATCACGAAGCCGCTGATCACGAAGAACAGGCAGATGCCGGTCCACAGATAGGCGCCGAGAAAGGAAGCGCGGTGGAACACCTGATCGACCGGCTTGCCCCAGGCACTGTCCTCGGGCTTGGTACCGCCGCCGTAGCCGACGTAGTGGTGGAAGACCACCATCAGCGCGGCCAGGATGCGCAATCCGTCCAGGACCGCGAGACGGCCGCCCTTGGCGGACTTGCGGCGGCCCGAGGAACCTGATCGTTGCCGGGGGAAAATGCTCACGGCAGAAGATAGCGCACACACGTTCAATTGCCCGGTGCAGGCCCGGAAGCCCGCTCACTCCGGGAGGCTCGGCGGCACGGTCCGGACGACGGCCAGGGACGCCACGGCGGCCGCGAAGCCGAGCAGCGCGCCCGCCGCGACATCCCCCGGGTAGTGCACGCCGGTGTGGACCCGGGAGTAGCCGACCGCGGTCGCCAGCGCGCCGAGCGGCAGCGCCAGCGGTGGCAGCAGCACGCCGACGGCGGTGGCGAAGGCCGTCGCCGAGGCCGTGTGCCCGGACGGGAAGGAGGCCGACTCCGGCATCGCCACCTGCCGGCCGACGGTCACCCTCGCCAGCTCCCGGTCGGGCCGGGGGCGGTGGACCAGCTGTTTGCCGACCAGGTTCGCCGCCACCGAGGCCAGCGCCACCGCGCCGACCCCCGCCACCGCCGCCTGCCGGGGGCGGCCGGGCCGCAGGGCGAGCAGGGCGGAGACGGCCAACGAGATCTTCGAGTGGTCGGCGGCCCTGGAGAGCCGGCGCAGCGCGGAGTCGAGCGTCGGGGTGGAGGTGGCGGCGACTGCCGCGTAGACGGCTCCGTCGAGCGCCCGCAGGTCGGTGAGTACGGACGGCGGGACGGACGGCGGGACGGGAGGCGGGACGGACGGCGGTACGGGCGGCGGGACGGGAGGGGTGGCGTCGTGGTCCGGGTGGTCAGTCACGGGTCGGCCCCTCCGCAGTCGGGTCGGAGCGGCCGAACGCGAGGGCGGCCAGCCGGCGCCAGTTCACGGACGGCACGGGGGCGGGGACGCCGGGGCGGTCGCGCGGCACCAGGACCCGCAGGGCCCGCGGGCGCAGCGTGCACACGACCGGGACGTGCATCCGCAGCGTCTCGCCGTCGACCGCCACCGGGATCTCGTCCTCCTCCGCGGTCACCTCCACCCGCCGCGCGGTCAGCGCGGTCAGCCCGGTGGACTGCGTGCCGCGCACGGCCAGGTCCGCGGCCTGTGCCGCGCCCTCCACCCGGATGCCCAGGACACCGAGCAGGCCGCTGTCGAGCCGGGGTCGGCGGCCGCCGATGCCGAGGTCGTCCGTCGAGCCGTACGGGTTGTTGCTGACCAGCAGCGCCTGCTGGGCGGTGAGCGCGGTGGCGTCGGCCCTCACGTCGACCCGCCGTACGCCCTCGCCGACCAGCAGGTCCGGCAGCAGGCCGAGCGCGGTGCCGGCCTTGGCGTCGCGGTACTCGGGGCGCTCCACGACGTCGGCGTACACCCCGAAGGAGACGGTGTTGACGAAGGCCCGGCCCGCGACCTCGCCGAGGTCGACCCGCAGTTCCTCGCCGTCGGTCAGCGCGTCCAGGCAGCGGGAGGGGTCGTCGCGGTCGAGGCCGAGGTCCATGGCGAAGTGGTTGCGGGTGCCGGCGGAGATCACCAGGAACGGCAGGCCGTGCTCGGCGGCGACCGCCGCGACCAGCGCCTGGGTGCCGTCGCCGCCCGCCACGCCGAGCAGGTCCGCGCCCTCGGCCACGGCCGTGCGGGCCAGCTCGGCGACGTCGGCGGGGGCGGCGGGGTCGAGCAGGACCACCCGGGCGCCGAGTCCCTCCGCCCGCTCGACGAGCCCGAAGCGGCCGACCTTCCCGTCGCCGGACTTCGGGTTCATGATCAGGACCGGTCGCAGCGGCCGGGGCACGGCACGCCCCCGCATCGGCGGCTCCGGGCGGGCGCGGCGCAGCGCGGCACGGGCGAGGGCCAGCGCGATGCCCCAGACCAGGACGAGGAGCAGGGCCGTCAGCCACAGCCGGTGGTGGGCGAAGAACACCAGCACCGCGACCGGCGCCGCGATCGCGACGAGCAGCCCGAACACCCGGACCGCGCCCCGGTAGGCCAGGAACCACCAGACGCCGGCGGCCCAGACGACCAGTCCGAGCAGCCCGGCCCCGAGCACCAGCAGCCCGCCCTCCCCCAGCGCGAAGAGCAGCACCCCGACGGCCCCCGCGACCGTCAGCAGGGCGCAGCGGGCGAGCAGCGTCGCGCCCGCTCCCCCGGCGTGGTCCGCCGTCCGTGTCCTGTCGATCTCGTCCTCCCGTGCCGCACCCGGCGGCAATTGTCAGACACGGCCCAGGGGCCGTCCACCCCGGGCCCGGTCGGGCCCGGTCGTTGCCAGCAGCCTGCGCACTCCCGCGCCCGGGGGCATCCCCGGCGGGCCCGTCCGGGTGACCGGGGCGACGGGTGGCGGGAAGAACGACGGGCGACGGGCGACAGGAAGGACGAGGGCCGGAAAAGCGGTTGCCGGGCCGAGTTGGATGGGGGCCATGGGACGCAGGGAGAAGGTCACCCCGACGGTGTACGTGTCGGTGGACGTGGAGTCGGACGGGCCGATCCCGGGGCCGTACTCGATGCTGAGCTTCGGGGCCGTGGTGGCCGGCCGGCACGACGGGGAGGGGTTCCGGCGGCCGCCGGCGGGGGCGGCGGCGTTCTACCGGGAGCTGCGGCCGATCAGCGCGGAGTACGTCCCGGAGGCGCTGGCGGTGTCGGGGCTGGACCGGGCGGCGCTGCAGGCGGACGGGGCCGATCCGGCGGCGGCGATGCGGGAGTTCGGCCGCTGGGTGGAGGGGGTGCGGCGCGGGCCGGGCGGGCAGCGGTACCGGCCGGTGATGGTGGGCTACCCGGCGGTGTACGACTGGCAGTTCCTCCACTGGTACCTGGTGCGGTTCACCGGCTCCAGCCCGTTCGGGCACTCCGGCTGCCTGGATCTGAAGACGCTGTACGCGGCGCGGGCCGGGGTGCCGTTCGCCGGGATCGGCAAGCGGTCGATGCCGCCGGAGCTGCTGCCGGACCTGCCGCACACGCACCACGCCCTGGACGACGCCCGGGAGCAGGCGGAGCTGTTCGCGAACCTCTGGGAGTGGTCCGGGCCTACGGGACGTCCGGAGTGAGGGCGAGGACGGCGAGGTCGTCGGCGAGCAGGCCGGCGTACCGGTGGACGTCCTGGGCCAGGAAGGAGACCACCCGGTCGGGGGCGGTGGTGCCGAGGGCGGCGAGGCGGGGGGCCAGCGGGTAGAAGGCGCCGGCGGTGTCGCGGGCCTCGCTGACGCCGTCGGTGTAGAGCAGGACGGTGTGGCCCGGGGGCAGCGCCACGGCGACCGCCTTGCTGCGCTCGTCGGCGGGGCCGAGGTGGCCGAGGCCGAGCGGGAGCTCGTCGGCGCAGGACACCGGGGTGATGCCGCCCCCGCCGAGGAGCAGCGGGGTGGTGTGACCGCGGTTGACGATCTCCACGCAGTCCGAGCCGGGCCGGTACTGGAGCAGGACGGCGGTGACGAACAGCTCGTCGTCGCCGCGGTCGGCGGCGTCGCGCAGCACCGCGCGGTCCAGCTGGTCGGCGAGTTCGACCAGCCCGGGGGTGTCGTACGCGGCCGCCCGGAACGCGCCTAGGACGTCGGCGACGGTGCGGACCGCACCCAGGCCCTTGCCCCGGACGTCACCGAGCAGCACCCGCACGCCGAAGCGGGTGTCGCAGACCTCGTACAGATCGCCGCCGACCAGCACGTCGGCCTGGGCCGGGCGGTAGAGGCCGGCCACCCGCAGCCCGCCGGCCCGCTCGGGCACCGGACGCAGCACCGTGCGCTGCAGGGTCTCGGCGACCGTACGGGCCTGGAGCAGGTTGCGGTTCTGCCGGGTGCGCTGCCAGGACAGCGCGGTGCCCATGACGCCGGAGAGCAGGGTGGCGATGTAGACCCAGACGTGGTGCTGCTCGTTGACGTGGTCCGCGCGCAGCGCCAGGCCGAGCTGGAGAGCCAGGGAGCCGGCCGTCGTGACGGCGGTCAGCACCGGGCCGTAGCTGAAGGCGGCCACCACGGGCAGTGCGGTGAGCAGGAAGCCGGCGGCGACGGCGTCCGGGACGACGGCCTCGGCGACCAGGTCCAGCACCAGCAGGAGCACCGGCAGCCAGGGCACCCAGCGCGGAACCCTGGGTTCCAGCGCCGCGGGGCGCGGCGGGCGGGGTGCTGTGCGCACGGTGGGACCTCCTGGCAGGTGGCCGTTCCGGGTGATCGGTCCGGATTGGCCGCTTTCGTCCCTCCATGCTCTCCCACGAACGGCCCAGCCACGAACGGCCGAACGTCCCGGTCCCCGGGGCCGGAGGAGCCAAATCCCCGACCCCGGGGACCGCGCGTCACCGGACGGTCACCGAACGGTCACCGGCAGGGTCTCGTAGCCGCGCAGCACCAGGCGGTCGCGCCGGGTCGGGACGCCGCCCGGGGCGAGCCGGGGGAAGCGGTCGAGCAGGGCGGGCACCGCGACCTCGGCCTCCAGCCGGGCCAGCTGGGAGCCCAGGCAGAAGTGGGTGCCGCCGCCGAAGCTGAGCGGCTGGCTGTCGGTGCGGGTCGGGTCGAACACCTCGGGGCGCTCGTACCGGGCCGGGTCGTGGTTGGCCGAGCCGATCAGCAGGGTCACCGCGTGGCCGGGCGGGATCGGCAGGCCCTCGACACTCAGGCCCTCCTCCAGCGCGACCCGGCCGGTGGCCTGCACCGGGGAGTCGAAGCGCAGCACCTCGTCGGTGAACCCGGCCGGGGTGATCGCGCCGCTGCGCAGCCCGGCGGCCGCCTCGGGGTGGCGGAACAGCAGGGCCAGGCCGTTGCCGAGCAGATTGGTGGTGGTCTCGAAGCCGGCCACCAGCAGCAGCACCAGGTTGGCCAGCAGCTCCTCGGCGGAGAGCCGCTCGTCGTCCGCGGCGGCGATCCGGGCCAGGTCGGTGACCAGGTCGTCCTGCGGCCGGGCCAGTCGCTCGGCGGCCAGCTCGGTGAAGTAGCGGGCCAGCTCGTCGGCGGCCTCGTCGGCGGCGGCCAGCTCGTCCAGGTCCTGGATGATCTCCAGCGCGACGGTCAGGTCGGAGGCGAGGTCGCGGAAGCGGTAGCGGTCCTGCTCGGGGACGCCGAGCAGCTCGCAGATCACCCCGACCGGCAGCCGGAAGGCGAAGGCGTCCATGAAGTCCACCGGCGAGCCGTCGGCGCCCTGCTCGGCCATGCCGTCCAGCAGCCGGTCGACCGCCGTCTCCACGGCCGGGCGCAGCGCGGCGACCCGGCGGGCGGTGAACACCGAGGCGATCAGCGAGCGGACCCGGGGCTGGTCGGGGGCGTTGCGCTGGAGGATCGAGCGGCCGAACAGGGCCAGCGAGGAGTGCACGGCGTACTCGGGGGCCAGTCCGGCCATCATCTCGGCGGTCGCCACCCCGAAGGCGGGCGTGCGCAGCACCTTGTTGACCGCCGCGTAGCCGCTCACCACGAACATGCCGTCCCCGGCCGGGACCACCGGGCCCAGCTCTCGGGCCCTGGCGTACAGCGGGTACGGATCGGTCCTGACCTCCGTGGTCATCAGCTGTTCGATGATCGCCGCGCCGTCCATCCGGTGCTCCCCTCCCGAGATCACGCTTCCTGTCCGGTCAACCGCCGTCGGGCGCGGCGGAGTTCCCGTACCCACCGGAATCGCGCGGCGGGGCGGGGCGGGCCGATGCGCGCGGCGCGGCGGGGCGGGCGCGGACGGCTCGGTAGGGTGACCGGCATGGAGATCTGGATCAACCCGCGGTGCGGCAAGTGCCGGACCGCACTCGGCGAGCTGGACGGCGCCGGAGTCGAGTACACCGTGCGGCGCTACCTGGAGCAGCCGCCCACCGCGGCCGAGCTGGTACAGGTGCTGGAGCGTCTGGGCCTGGAGCCGTGGGACATCACCCGCACCGACGAACAGGTCGCGAAGGACCTGGGGATGAAGGGCTGGCCCCGGGAGGCGGGTGAGCGCGACCGCTGGATCGCGGCGATGGCCGAGCACCCGATCCTGATCCAGCGCCCGATCATCACCGCGGACGACGGGCACGCCGTCGTGGCCCGCACCCCCGAGGCCCTCAAGTCCGTCCTGCCGTAGGGGCCTTGCGGCCGGATCGGCCGGTCAGTGGACCTGGATCCGCTCCACCGGCCGACCCGGGTGCCAGTTGTGCACGAGCAGGTGGTCGCCCTCCACGGAGGTGTGCACCACCTGGTCGAGCTCCAGCCGGAACGCGTGGAACGGGCCGGGCGGCGCCTCGGGCAGATCGGCGGCGAAGGCGGCGAGTTCGGTCTCGTCGGTGACCTCCACCGCCCTGCCGGAGACCTTGGAGTCCCCGCCGGCCATGGTCTCGTCCCCCGGGTGCGCGTGCAGTGCGAAGCGGGCGTCGCGCTGGAGGTCACGCGCCTTGACCGCGCCGTACATCGACCCGATCCACAGGTCGGCTCCGACGAATTCGACCTCCGTGCCGCTGACCCGGGGCGATCCGTCCTTGCGCAGCGTCGCCATGACGTGGTGCTTGTTCGCCTCGAACCGGGCCCGGACCAGGGGCGCCAGATCGGGGGCCTCGTGCTCGAAATCCTGCCAGGTAGCCATGGCGCCAGTCTGGCACCCGGCACCGACGGCCGCCGTGCGCGGACGACCGGACGGGCGGGGGCCGGGACCCGAAGGCGGGCGGGCAGGACGGCGGGCGGCACGCGACAGCACGCGGGACGCGCCAGCGGGCGGCCGGGCGGGGCGGTCCTGCGGACCGGGGGCGCCGGGCCGCTGTCGGTGGCCGGTGCCACACTGGCCGGGTGACCACCACGACCACGTACATCGCCTTCCTGCGGGCCGTCAACGTCGGCGGCCGGACGGTGCGGATGGAGCGGCTGCGGGCGCTGTTCACCGAGCTCGGCCTGGGCAACGTCCGCTCCTACATCCAGAGCGGCAACGTCTTCTTCAGCACCGACGAGCCGGACCGCGCGGCGCTGACCGCGCGGATCGAGGAGCACCTGGAGCAGGCGCTCGGGTACCCCGTGCCGGCGCTGCTGCGGACGGTGGACGAGGTGGCCGGCCTGCTCGCCGCCGAGCCCTTCCGGGGCGTCGAGATGACACCGGACGTCCGGCTGGTCGTCGCCTTCCTCTCCGAGCCGCTGCCGGGCGGATTCACCTTCCCGTACCGCTCGCCGAAGGGCGACGTCGAGGTGCTCGGCGCCGACCCGGGGGCCGCGTACGTGGTGATCCACCTCCGGGACGGCAAGTGGGTCACCAAGGACATGTTCGGCAAGGCCTACCGGGGCACGGTCACCTCCCGGTTCCTGCACACCGCGGAGAAGATCCTGGCCGCCGCCCGCAAGGACTGACGGCCCGTACGGCGCCCCGGAACTGGCCGGGCGGCACGGCCGGAGCACCCCGCCCCGGGCGGCCCGGAACACGCGGAACCGCCCGGCCGGAAAGGGCGTCTGGACTGCCGTGACGTACGAACCCCGCGCCCGTGCACGGCGTGATCTGGACAGCCTGAGTCGGCCGCGCCGACAATTTGGCCATGACGACTCCTGAGCTCCCCACCGGCGCGGCCGGTCCGACCGGCGCGGTCCGACCCTCCGACGCCGAGCGGGACCAGGCGCTCGGGGTGCTGCGGGACGGCGCGGGCAGCGGGCGACTCTCGCACGACACCTTCCTCGGCCGGATGGACATCGTCCTGCAGGCCACCAGCCGCGGCGAGTTGGACGCGGCGGTGGCCGGGCTGCCCACCGGCGGGCCGGTCGAGCGCTTCGTGCTGCGCACGGTCGGGCGGGCGTCCGCCTTCGGCGACCGGCTTGGCCGGGCCTGGCGCACCGAGCGGCTGCCGGGGCTGAGCCTGCCGCAGGCCGGGGCCGGGCAGTTGACGATCGGCCGGATCCCCGGTTCGGGACTGCGGCTGCACGACGCCTCGGTGTCCCGGCACCACGCCGAACTGCGGCACGAGCAGGGCAGCTGGGTGCTGTACGACCTCGGCTCGACCAACGGCACCCATGTGAACGGGCGCCGGATAGCGGGCGGCGTACGGGTCGGCCCGGGCGACCAGGTGCGGTTCGGGAACCTGGAGTTCCGGCTCGCCGCGTTCTGACCGGCGTTCCGCGTCCGCGCCCGCGCTCCGGGTCAGTGCGGGAACTGCCGGGGCGGCCGCTGGCGGGGCAGCTCGTCCTGGAACTCGGCGATCACGGTGGCGATCTGGCGGGTCACCACGGTGTGCTCCAGCCGGTCCAGGTACCGGTTCTCGGCGGCCAGCGCCTCGACCGTGACGCCGAAGTAGAGCGTCATCAGCGGATTGACGAAGAGCTGCTCGTCCTTGGTCCGCTCGGTGAAGCGGACGTCGCCGAACTCGCCGCGCAGCGCCGCCGCCACCGATCCGTTGACGATGCTGGGGTGGTCCGGGAAGGCGGCCCTGGCGTGCTCGACGGCGTCCAGGTAGAGCACGCCCTCCCGGCTGTCGCGCGGGATGGAGAAGGCGCCGAGGTAGCCGCCGGCCCGGTCGATCGCGGCGAGGTTCTCCAGCACCAGGGAGTGGTTGACGCCGTGGTAGGCGTCGATGCCGAAGCCGAGGCAGGCGACCAGCCGCTCGGGCACCTCGGACAGGCCGGCCACCGCGCCCAGGCTCGCCATGTCCTCCTCCGGGGTGCCGAGTCCGACCTCGTCGCCGCGCATCAGGATGTCGGTGCCGCCGTCGACCAGCAGGATCGCGTCCACGCCCAGGCGGGCGACCAGCGCGCGGTAGGCCTCGCGCAGCGGCTGCACGCCCACCGTCGGGAAGGCCCACACGGTGTCGGGCATGCCGTGCCGGTTCAGCCAGCGGGCCAGGGTGCGCTCCGGGAAGTAGCCCTCGGGGGCGGCGGTGTCCGGCCCGATCCGGGCCACGTCGGGCTCCGCCCAGACGTCGAGGGGCAGGCCGTAGAGGTGGGTGAAGGAGAGGTTGGCCAGGTGCACCTCCTTGCCCGCGGCCCGCAGGGCGAGGGCGATCGGCAGCCCCGCGTACACGTCGAAGCCGCCGCCGGCTCCGGCGATCAGAATGCGCTCGGCGGCCAGCAGCCGGGTGATCAGCGGTGGTTGCAGCAGAGAAGTCACCGGCGGACGGTAGCAGGGCGGTGTCGGGACGGCGGCGCCGGAGGCCCGGGCGTCGCACCGCAGGCCCGGGCGTTGTCGGTGGCGGGTGCGAGGATGCGGGCATGACCGAGGAGACGGTTCCCACCCCCGACGTGCTGCGCGAAGCCCAGGAGCGGGCCCGCGAGTTGATCCGGTGCGGCTTCCAGGAGCCGGACGAGATGGCCGGGTCCCTGGTCGAGCACCTCGACGACCAGGGGCTGACGCAGGAGGAGGCGGAGCGGATCCTCGCCCCGCTGTGGACCGAGCGGCTGGCCGAGCAGGCGGCCTGGCCGGAGACCACTGACGTGGACCGGCTGGCGGACGCCTTCGACGCGCTGGAGGACCGGGGCATCGTCGCGGCGATGGACTTCACCTGCTGCGCGGGCTGCGGCTACGCGGAGATCGGCGGCGAGGCCGGGACGGACTCGGTCGGCTTCGTCTTCTTCCACCAGCAGGACACCGAGGCGGCGGCCGCCGGGCGGGGGCTGATGCTGCGCTACGGCGGGTTCCGCGCCGGGGAGGAGACGGCCGAGGTGTCGGAGCGCCGGACGGTGGAGGTCGGGCGGGCGGTGGTCGCCGCACTGGAGGCGGTCGGGCTTCCGGCGGAGTGGGACGGCTCGCCGCACGCGGCGATCCGGGTCGCCCCGATGGAGTGGCTCAACCGCCTGCCGGGGTAGGGCGTGTCCTGTGGGTCCTGTCGGATCAGGGCGCGGCGTCGGGGACGCCCTGGGCGCCGGGGAGCGCTTCGTCGTGGCGGGGCGCTTCGTCGTGGCGGGGCGCTTCGTCGTGGCGGGGCGGTCAGTCCCGCTCGATGTGCACTTCGGCGTAGTGGTCGTCCTTGTTCGTCTTGCGCAGGGTGATCCTGACGCCGCCGACAGAGGTCTCGGAGTCCTTGGTGGCGGTCTTCCTGTCGTCGCCGACGGTCACCTCGGCCGAGTTGTCGCCGATGTGGCCGACGGTCATCCTCATCGGGTTGTCGCCGCCGAAGACCTTGACGGTCTTGGTGCCGTCGGCCTTGTCGGTCTTGATGCCGACGGTGCACTTGTGGTCGTCCAGGCAGAGGGCCACGCCGCCCTCGCAGGCGGTCAGTCCGGCGCCGAGCACCAGGACGGCGCCGGCGACGAAGAACGCGGGGCCGCGTCGGAGGCGGGTCCCGGGGCGGGTGCGGTGCGGGCCGGGTGTGCTGCGCGCTGTGGTCATGCGGTCGACGGTAGTGCGGCGGGCACGGCCCGCCATCAGCCGTCGGCGTGACGCCTTCCCTGGTGCGGCCCGGAGCGGCCGGGGCGGCCCGACCCCGAGAGCGGTGGGTCTAATCCCCTAGGGGGAGTGGGGAGTTGAGCTCTTCCCCGCACTGGGGACCGGCTCGGCATATGCCACCGTCCCCTGCCTCCGGCTCATGCCACGCGCGTAGATCAAGGGCCCGCGAAGAGCCCCGGAGTCAGTCCGCGATGCGCCCCAGGCCGTCGAGGCCGAGACCGGCGCCGGCGGCCGGAGCGTCCGGCGGGCCCCACAGCGGCGAGGTGCAGCGCTGGTAGGTCGCGTGCCAGTGCGGCCAGTTGCGGGCCACGTCGTCGTCGCACTCGGCCAGCAGCCGCTCGACCAGTTCGGGCTCCACGCCCTCCAGGAGCCAGGCCAGCGCGTCCGCCGTGCCGGGGCCGTCGGCCAGGCGCAGCAGATCCAGCAGCTCGCCCAGCCCGCCGAGCCGGGAGCCGTCGGCGATCACCCGCTCCATCCGGGGCAGCAACTGCCGCTCCTCGATCCGCAGGTGGGTCTCCAGCCGGGCCGCGAGGTCCTCCATCGCGTACGCGACCGGCCAGGCGCTGCCGGTGTCCCGGCTGGCGATCCGCACCAGCGTGGTGACCCGGGTGAAGGAGTGGTCCAGGTTGTGGTGGTCGTCCTCCAGCCAGTTGAGCAGCAGCCGCAGCTCGGGCGCGAAGCGGCGCACGATCGGCCACAGTCGGGTGTCCTGCTGCTCGTGGTGGCAGGTGAGCATCGCGGTGATGAAGTTCCAGTGCCGCAGCAGGGCCTCGCCCTTGTCGTCCTCGTCGGGCTGGAGCAGCCGCAGCGCGTTGGGCAGCCGGGCGAGGTCCCGGCGCAGCGCGGCGTGCACCAGGCGGAGCCCGGAGAACCGCAGGACGGCCGGCTCGTCGGCCGCGACCCGTCCGTACGCGTCCGCGCCCAGCGAGGCGGCTCCGGACTTGCCCTGCGCGGGCACGGTGGGGACGGGCTGGGGCACCAGGTGGATCGGCATGGCACTCTCTTCACGGCTTGGGGCACGGCGGGTGGTGGCGGCCGGTGGAGGACCGCCCCAGCCAAGGTGCTCGCAGTCGATCAGAAGCGAATCAATGTCCGATTGACGCGCAGGTCACGG
Source organism: Kitasatospora sp. NPDC127116 (assembly GCF_042677365.1). Taxonomy (NCBI): domain Bacteria; kingdom Bacillati; phylum Actinomycetota; class Actinomycetes; order Kitasatosporales; family Streptomycetaceae; genus Kitasatospora; species Kitasatospora sp. NPDC127116. The sequence continues at coordinate 30,407 of NZ_JBHXTL010000045.1, read as the reverse complement.
GCCTGCGGACGGGCGGCGCGACCCGCTCGGAGCCGCCGGAAAGCAGGACCGCCGGCGTCGGGAGCGCGAACGCGTCCCGGCACCGGCGGTACGGGTGAGAGCAGTGCGGCAGTCCGAGCAGTGCGGCAGCAGCGCGGGCAGCACGGGCAGCACGGGCAGCACGGGCAGCACGGGCAGCCGAAGGGCAGGCCCTCAGTCGGCCGCCGGCCCCGCCAGGTGGGCGGAGAGCCACACCAGGGTGTCCGGGATCATCTTCTTGAAGTCCGAGGTCAGGTGCTTGCCGCCGGGCTGCTCGTGGTACTGGAGGCTCACCGGCGGGACCGCCTTGTCCACCCAGCTCTTGACCACCTTGGTCTCGTACGGGTTGGCGCCGCCCGCGGTGACCAGCATGCTCACGTCGGCCTTGCCCTGGGCGACCAGCACGTCCGGGTTGTTGGCGGCCCGCTCCGCGTCGTGGCCCTTCCACAGCCCCGAGTCCGGGATGAAGTAGCCGTCGATCGGCACCGCGGCCTTGTAGACCTGCGGGTACTGGAGGGCGAGCTTGGCGCTGCAGAAGCCGCCGGTGGAGGCGCCCATCACGCCCCAGCCGTCGCGGCCCTTCACGGTGCGGAAGTTGGCGCGGACGAAGTCCGGGAGGTCCTCGGCCATCCAGGTGGCCATCTTGGGCTGGCCCGGGATGTCGGAGCAGTCCAGCGCGTTCTTCTCGTCGCTGTTGAAGTTCTGCACCGGCATGATCATGATGAACGGGTGGGACTTGCCCTCCTTGACCAGCCGCTCGTTCTCCTCCTGGATCGGCAGCTGGTTGTCGGTCCAGGTGTTGTAGCCGTTGCTCTGGCCGCCCGCGAACAGGGTCAGCACCGGGAAGCCGGTCTTGGCGAACTTGGGGTCGTTGTACTCGGGCGGCAGCCAGACCCAGACCTGGCCGGTGACGCCGGACTTGGCGCCGGTCACCTTGGTCATCATGATCGGGCCGGCGCCGGTGTCCCGGACCTTGTTGAGGGCGGCGGCGGGCCCGGTGGGCATCAGCACCTTGCCGGAGGAGGCCGCGGTGGCGGTGCCGGTCGCGGCCGGGCTGGTGCCGCCGGCGCTCGGGCTGCCCGCCGAGCTGCTGCCGCCGGCCGGGGTGGCGCTCTTGGCGCTGTCCCCCTTCCCACCGCCGGAACTCCCGCAGGCCGCGAGCGAGGCGGCCAGGGCGAGCACGGCGGCGCCGGACAGGACGGCGCGGGAACGGGACGACTGCCTAAGCACGGTGAGGACTCTCCGACCGATGTCGCGCCCGGTCCGTCTGACCGGGCGGCGGCCCCCCGGTGGGGCCGGACAGACCGGGGGCACAGCGCTGGTGCGTCCCCCGGAGCGATGGCGCGCCGCCCCTCGCGGGGGTGCGCCTTCCTGCGATCTTATGACGTGGGCCCGGGTGGCCCGGTTGCGCGGTGGCCACCGGAAATCCAATGTTTGTTCGCGATCGGGTAAAGGCCTTCACCACTCCCCCCGGTCGGCGGGGGTCGGATGGCGGGGGTGGCCGCCGGGCTCCCGCCGAGCCGTCCGGATTTTGGTGGCTTTGACCAGTGACGGCGGGTCGCCGGTCCGCGACGATCTCCAGGGCACGCCCAGGGCCGACCGGGAACAGTCATCGAGGAGGGTGCCATGAACCAGCGGATCGCCGTCGTCACCGGAGCCGGGAGCGGCGTCGGCCGCGCCGTGGCGGTCGAACTGGCCGCGGACGGCTGGCGGACGGTGCTGGCCGGCCGGCGGCCCGGAGCGCTGCGGGAGACCGCCCGGCTCTGCGCCGCCCCGGCCGACGTGGTGCCGGCCGACGTCACGGACCCGGAGGCGGTGGACGCGCTGTTCGCCGCGGCCGCCGGGCGTCACGGCCGGGTGGACCTGCTGTTCAACAACGCCGGCGCCTTCGGCCCGGCCGTCCCGCTGGAGGAGCTGTCGGTCGAGGACTGGCGGGCCGTCGTCGACCTCAACCTGACCGGCGCCTTCCTCTGCGCCCGGGCCGCGTTCCGGCAGATGAAGGCGCAGGACCCGCAGGGCGGCCGGATCATCAACAACGGTTCGATCTCCGCGCACGTCCCGCGCCCGCACTCGATCGCCTACACCGCGACCAAGCACGCCGTCACCGGCCTGACCAAGTCGCTGTCGCTGGACGGCCGCCCGTACCGGATCGCCTGCGGGCAGATCGACATCGGCAACGCGGCGACCGACATGACGGCGGCGATGGGCGCGGGCGTGCGTCAGGCGGACGGCCGGATCGCCCCCGAGCCGACCATGGACGTGGCCGACGTGGCGCGCACCGTGCGGCACATGGCCGGGCTGCCGCTGGAGGCCAATGTGCAGTTCGCCACCGTGCTGGCGACGGCCATGCCGTACATCGGGCGGGGGTGACGGACGGCCGCGCCGCCCGCCTCCCGGTCGCCCTCGCGGGAGATCCCCGCCGGAACGGGCCGACGGGGATCCGGGGCGGGCCTGGGCCCGCGGCTCACGGCCGCCAGGTGTCGTTCAGCGCGACGGTCCCGCCCGAGGGCACCGTCGCCGTCCGGTTGGCGCCGGACTCCCAGGTGACCGCGCCGCTCGCGTCCTTGCGGACGTACTTGTACTGGAAGGACGTGCCGGCCGGCAGCGACAGCGCCAGCGACCAGACCGGGTAGCCGGCCGAGGAGAGCGGCAGGGCCTTCGCCGGGTCCCAGGCGCCGAGCGCCGCCGCGTCGCCGACCACGTAGACGTTCTGCCCGACCGAGGTGGTCGCGTTGACGTTGAAGGAGGCGCCGGAGACGCTCGCGCCGGACTGGACGTACAGCGCGACCGCGTCGCCGGCGCCGACCGTCGCGGTGAACTGCCCGTTGGCGCCCACCTGGTACGTCGGGCCGGTGCAGCCGCCGCCGGACTGCGGGTCGCCGTGCTGGACGTCGCAGTAGGTGCCGGCCGGCAGCCCGGTCTGGAAGGTCCGGGTGATCGCGCCGCCCTCGTGGTTGATCGCGACGTAGCCCTTGTTGCCGCGTCCGAAGGCGATCGCGTTGCCGCCGTTGGACCACCAGTCGGTCACTCCGGTGCCCGCCACCGCGTTGCGGAAGCCGACCATGTTGGCTATCTGCCGCCAGGCGTGGGTGCAGTTCCAGCCGTCCTGGTAGCAGGCGTTGACGGTGCCGCCGTTCGGCGGGCCGTCGTCCTTGTTGGCGAAGGAGTAGCCGGAGTGGATGTCGGGGGCGCCGTACGGCGAGGCCAGCAGGAAGACGTTGGCCAGCGTGTAGGTGTTGCCGTAGGTGTAGTTGAGGGTGGAGCCGTTGCGCTCGGTGTCCCAGTTGTCGACGAAGGCGCGCGCCTGCCCGTTCGGCAGGTAGCCCCAGGAGGCGCCCCAGCCGCTGAGGTTGGCGAGCTTGTCGGTGGTGAACATCCGCTTGAGGTCCGTGCCGACCCGGAACTCGTCCACGTCGCCGGTGCCGGTGTACTCGGTGGGCTGGACCGGCTCGCCGGCGCCGTAGATGACCTCCTGGACCCAGTAGGCCGCGGGGTTGGCCATCCTGGCCTTGATCGCCGCGAGGTCGGCGGCGGCGATGTGCTTGGCGGCGTCGATCCGGTAGCCGTCGACGCCGAGCGAGGCGAGGTCGTCCAGGTAGTGCGCGATGGTGGTCTGGACGTACGCGCTGCCGGTGTTCAGGTCGGAGAGGTTCTCCAGCTCGCAGTTCTGGACGTTGCCGCGGTCCTGGTAGTTGGTGATCGGCTGGCGGCAGGTGTGGAAGTCCTGGTCCTGGTAGGTGCCGGGGTAGGTGTACTTGGTGTACGCGGTACCGCCGGTGCCGGTGCCGGAGCCCGCCGACATGTGGTTGACCACCGCGTCGGCGATCACCTTGACGCCGGCCGCGTGGCAGGCGGCGACCATGTTCTTGAAGGACGTGCGGTCGCCGAGCCGTCCGGCGATCTTGTAGCTGACCGGCTGGTAGGAGGTCCACCACTGCGCGCCCTGGATGTGCTCCTGCGGCGGGGAGACCTCGACGAAGCCGTAGCCCTTGGGGCCGAGGGTGGAGGTGCAGGCCTGGGCGACGGAGTCGAAGCGCCACTCGAAGAGGGTGGCGGTGACGTCCTTGCCGTTGTTGGCCGGCGGGGCGGCCTGGGCGGCGGGGGCGCCCAGGGAGGTGCCGAGCGAGAGCGCGAGCGCCGCCGAGGCGGCGAGCGCACCGGCCGCGCGGGCGGGCCTGGGGGTCCTCCCGGCCGAGGGCCGGGGCAGGGTGGGGGCGGTGGTGACCACGTCGTCTCCTGAGGGGGTGGCTGGGGTGGGGCAGCCGGAGGTGAAGCCTGCAGGAAGTTTCTGCAACTTGCCGGAAACTTGCAGCGCCGAACCTAGAGGCGCCCGCGAGGGCCGTCAAGACCTCGGCCGAAACCCCGGACGGCACGACAAGGGCCCGGCGGCCGTAGCCGCCGGGCCCCTCACCTGTCCTGGTTCACCGGCCCGTCAGGAGCCGGCCCGGGGTCAGCCGGTCTGGACGGAGGTGTCGTCGATCACGAAGCTGGTCTGGAGCGAGGCGTCCTCGGTCCCGGCGAACTTCACGGTGACCGTCTGGCCCGCGTAGGCCGACAGGTCGAAGGTGCGCTGCTGGTAGCCGGCCGCGGCGTCCACGTTGGAGTAGGTCTTCAGCGCGGTGCCGTTGACCGACACGGTCAGCTTGTCGTACGCGGTGCTGCCCGACTCGGCGGTGTCGATGTGCAGCCAGAAGCTCAGCGTCGCCTTGCAGCCCGACGGGATGCTCACCGTCTGCGACAGCGAGTCCGAGTGGGTCGAGCCGTAGCCGTTCATCCACGCCTTCCAGGAGCCGCCGTGGGCCGCCTGGGAGGAGCTGTTGTCCACCACGCCGCTGGACGCCGTCCACGGGGTGGCGGTGCCGGTCTCGAAGCCCGCGTTGCCCAGCAGCTGCGCCGGGGTGCAGCTGCCGCCACCGGTGGAGACGGTCCAGGTGAAGCTGGTGCTGCCGGTCTTGCCGGCCGAGTCCTTCGCCGTGACGGTCACGTTGTAGGTGCCCGCGGTGGAGGCGGTACCGGTGATCGCGCCGGAGGAGGAGATCGACAGGCCGGTGGGCAGGCCGGTCGCGGTGTAGGTCAGCGGGGCGGTGCCACCGGTGGCGCTGACCTGGAGGTTCACCGCACCGCCGACGGCGGTGGACTGGTTGCCCGGGTTGGTGACGGTGACGCCGCCGCTGGGCGCGGTGCCGACGTTGACGCCCGCCCAGGCGGTGCTGACCGCGGTCAGCTCGGCGCTGCCGGCGCCGTACAGGTCGGTGGCCGCCTTCTCCGTCGCGACGCGCGCCGCGGCGTAGTTGGTGCTGGAGGTCATGTAGGTGGTCAGCGCGCGGTACCAGACGGCCGCGGCCTTGTCCCGGCCGATGCCGGTGACCGTGATGTTGCCCTGGGTCGGCGAGTCGTAGCTGACGCCGTTGATGACCTTCGCGCCGCTGCCCTCGGACAGCAGGTAGAAGAAGTGGTTGGCGACGCCGGACGAGTAGTGGACGTCCTTGTTGCCGACGGTGGAGGACCAGTAGTCGGCCGAGGCACCGTCCTTGGACGGCTTGTCCATGTAGCGCAGCGGGGTGCCGTCGCCGTTGATGTTGATCAACTCACCGATCAGGTAATCGGGGTTGTCGGTGGGGATGTTGGCGGAGAACTCGACCATGGTGCCGAAGATGTCCGAGGTGGCCTCGTTGAGGCCGCCGGACTCGCCGGAGTAGGTCAGGTTGGCGGTGGCCGCGGTGACGCCGTGGCTCATCTCGTGGCCCGCGACGTCCAGCTCGGTGAGCGGCGCGGTGTTGTTGCTGCCGTCGCCGTACGTCATGCAGAAGCAGGAGTCGTCCCAGAACGCGTTCACGTAGTTGTTGCCGTAGTGGACGCGGCTGTAGGCGCCGACACCGTCGTTGCGGATGCCGTTGCGGCCGAAGGTGTTCTTGTAGTAGTCCCAGGTGGCCGCGACGCCGAAGTGGGCGTCGACCGCGGCGGACTCGCCGTTGTTGACGGTGCCGTCGCCCCAGGTGTCGGTCGCCTTGCTGTACAGCGTGCCGGTGCCCGAGGACCCGTGGTTCAGGTTGGTGGTGTACATCCCACCGCGGGTGGTGTCCTTCATCTGGAACGTCGAGCCCGACTGGGTCGTGCCGATGGTGACGTTGCCGACGAAGACGCCCTTGCCGGAGCCGGTCTCGATGCCGTCCCACTGCTGGATGACCTGGCCGCTGGTGGCGTCGGTGACGACGTGCATCTTGCTCGGGGTGCCGTCCGACTTGGTGGAGGAGACGACGGTCTCCCAGGCCAGCCGGGGGGTGTTGTCCCCGGCCCAGACCACCAGGCGCGGCGCGGTGTCGACCGCGGTGCCCGACTCGGCGGCGAGCGCGGCGCTCTGCGCGGCCGGCGCGGCCAGCTTCGGCGTGGTGCTCACACCGCTCAGCGAGGCGGTGCTGGCCCGGTCAACGCTCTTGGTCGCACCGGTGGGCGCCTGGTGCACCACCAGGTCCCCACCCAGGACGGGCAGTCCGTCGAGGGTGCGCTCGTACCGCAGGTGGCGGGTGCCGTCCGCGTCCTGGATGACGTCCCTGGTGACCAGCTTCTCGGTGCCGCTCAGGCCCAGGGTCTGGGCGAGGGAGGCGGTCTGCTGGTTCGCGGCGGAGATCAGCTGGGCGCGGCTCGCCTGCTGGGCCGCGACGGCGGCCGGCGCGTCCGGCGTGGCCGCCTGGGCGATCACCGGTATGCCGGTGACCAGCAGCGCGGTGGAGGCGGCCATGACAACCGCCGCCTTCCGGGCGTGAGCGTAACGGGACATGCGGACTCCTTTTCCGACCGGCGCTGGGTCGCGCACGGTGGAGAGAAACCTGGGCCGCGGTTGCGGCGCAGTGGGGGCCCCCGCCGGGTACGACGGGAGTGCGGATGCGTTGCTCACAACTCGTTTGCAGGGTCGGGACGCGCTGCACCTGAACTGGAACAGCTGCACCGGGGGGTGGGGCCCCCTCGTCTACAGCCGGGGGAATCGTGGCAGCTACCGAGCGGTTAATGACAGATGCATGCCACGGATTGGCCGATTCATTACCGAAACCGTATGCAGGACGGTTCGTCAGTTGTGTTACCCCGTGACGAACTCGTGAACACGGTTTTCATGCCCCGGACAAAGTTCGATCACTGCCGACGGTCGGTGACCAGCACTCAGGGCCGCTTCCCCCCGCGGAGAGCGGCCGCCAGCGCCCGGCGGACCCGGCACATCACAGTTCCGGCCGTGCCATCAACGGTTTTCGGCCATTGTGCGTCCGGAACGGAACCTTGCCGTCCCCGAACCGGAGCCGGGCCCCGCACCACCTGAACAGTGGTACGGAGCCCGGGAGTTGTCGCAGTGTACGAATCAGTGTTGGACGAACACCGCCACGGTTCGGCCCGGCACGGTGAAGGTGCCGGTCGCGGCCTCGAAGCCGGACCGCTGCACCACCCGGTCCGCCCCGCCCGCCTGGACGGGGTGCAGCGCCTGGCCGGTGCCCCGCAGGGCCGGCACGGTCTGCGCCTGCGCCGCGGGGGTGGCGTTGAAGACCACCGTGATGCCCTTCTCCGCCCCCGGCAGCCCGGTGCCGTCCAGGTGCAGGGTGATCACCCCGGGCGTCTCACCGGCGGTGCCGGAGAGCGGGTAGGAGAGCCGCTGCTGGACGGCGGCCAGGCTCGGCAGCGAGAACAGCGGCGAGGACCGCTTGATCCGCAGGAACTCCTGGTACTGCGCCGAGGCCGCCCGGATGTCGGCCGCGCCCACCGTCAGCCTCGGGTTCGCCAGCAGGGACCGCGCGGCCGTCCACTGCTCCTGGTTGTCCTTCGCCATCGGCAGGCCGCGGCCCCAGCCGTTGCCGTCCGCGGCGTCCCAGTGGATCGCGTTGAACCAGTCCCCCGAGTCGTAGGAGTTGGAGTCGAGCGACTTGGAGCGCAGCAGGTCGCTGCCGGCCTGGGCGAAGCCCGCGCCCTGGGTGAGCGTGGTCAGCGAGAGCGCGAGCGCCTGCATCCGGGCCCGGTCGGCGGGCGCGGTGCCGGTCGGCAGCTTGTACGCGAGGGCGTCGAAGAGGTCGGTGTTGTCGTGGGCGTCCACGTACTCCACCGCCTCGCCGGGCTTCGCCGCGTACCCGGTCGGGGCGCCGTTGTAGTCGACCTGGGCGCCGGTGACGGGCTTTCCGGAGCTGTCGGTGAAGGAGTAGCCGGCCAGGTTGCCGGTCAGTCCGACCTTCAGCTGGTCCATCCCGTGCAGCAGCCGGGCCTTCTGCTCCTCCGGGGTGCCGTTCGCGGCCGAGCCGTTCGGGTCGGTGTACAGGCCCGAGGCGAAGCCCTGCTGCGGGGCGGAGTTCAGCATGAAGTTGCCGCCGCGGGCGGCGTCCCGGATCCGGTCGTCGAAGGTGGCGATGCCGGTGCCGGCCATGTTGGCCTGGGTGGCCTGCTCGAACCGGGCGTTGTCGGCGACCGCGCCGAAGTTCCAGCCCTCGCCGTACAGGAAGACGTTCTTCCCGTCCACGCCGTCCGAGTCCGGCGTCATCCTCCGCAGCGCGGACTGCACGTCCAGCATGGTGGACTTCGGGTCCAGGCCCATCAGGTCGAAGCGGAAGCCGTCCACCTTGTACTCGCGCGCCCACAGCGTCACCGAGTCGACCACCAGCCGGTTCATCATGGCGTGCTCGGGCGCGGTGTCGGCGCAGCAGCTGTCCGTCGTCACCCTGCCGTCGGCGTCGAGCCGCTGGTAGTAGCCGGGGACCACCTTGTCCAGCACCGAGTGCTCGGCCTGGCCCGCGGCCGCGGTGTGGTTGTAGACCACGTCGAGCACCACCCGCAGCCCGGCCGCGTGCATCGCCTGCACCATCTGCCGGAACTGCACGGTGCGCGCCGTCCCCCCGGGGTCGGTGGCGTAGGAGCCCTCCGGCACGTTGTAGTGCAGCGGGTCGTAACCCCAGTTGTACGCGTCGTCGGCGGCGACGGCCGCCACGCACTCCTGCTGCTTCGGGCCGTCCGGGGGAAGGGACTTGAGGTCGCAGGCCGGCAGCTTCTGGTCGGCCCGGTTCTCCCGGACGGTGGCGATGTCGAAGGTCGGCAGCAGGTGGATCGTGGTCACCCCGGCATCGGCGAGCTCCCGCAGGTGCCGCATGCCGGCCGAGTTCGACTCGGTGAACGCCAGGTAGGTGCCGCGCTCGGCGGCCGGGACGGTGGGGTCCTCCACCGAGAAGTCCCGGACGTGCAGCTCCTGGATCTGCTGCTGCGCGGGCGCGACGGCCTGCGGGCGGGCGTGGTCGTCCCAGCCCGCGGGCTTGAGCTCCTTGGCGTCGAGGTCGGCGACCAGGCTGCGCCGGGAGTCGGTGGACAGCGCCACCGAGTACGGGTCGGTGACGGTGTTGACCACCAGCTGCTGGGTCGAGGGCGCCCAGACCTTCACCTGGTACAGGTAGTACTTGCCGTCCAACTCGCGCTTGTCACGGACGACTTCCCACACCCCGGTCTCGTCGTCGAGCTTCAGCGGCAGCGTCTTCGGGGTGCCCCCGGTGGCGCTGTCGAAGACCTGGACGGAGACCTCCTGCGCGGTCGGCGCCCACAGCGACAGCGCCACCTTGCCGTTGTAGTGGGCCGGCCCGAAGTCCACCTTGCCGGTCCGCCCGGCGTACAGGTCGTCCAGCACGCCCGGGATCTGCACCCCGGTGGCGGCCAGGACGGCGCCGCTGGGCAGGTGTTCGGTGAACAGCAGCTGGCCGCGCAGCGCGGCCGGGACGCGGGCGGCGTCCCGGGCGTCCACGGTGAAGGCCCGGTAGCCCGCCAGGTGCGGGTACTTCGCCTTCTGGGCGTCGGTCGGCCCGCCCTTGACCGGGGTGAGCCGCAGCCACTGGCCGGGCTTGGTCAGCACGCCCTTGTCGGCCTTGATGCCGCCGGCCGGGTCGTACACCAGCTGGGCGCTGGTGCCGCCGGCCAGGGCCTCGTCGCCCGCGCCGTAGGTCGCCGGGACGACGACGGTCCTCGCGTCGATCCACTGGGCCCTGGCCCCGGTGAGGTCGATCTGCGCGGAGGCGGCCGGGTTCTGCGGCAGCAGGTAGCCCTCGCGGCCGCCGAGGATCCAGACCTCCTTGCCGTTGACGGCGAGGTCCAGCGACTGGTCGGCGGGCAGGTCCTTGTCGTTGCCCTTGTGCAGGATGTAGCTGAGGCTGGTCGCCCCGGGGGCCAGCGGCACCTCGAAGACGGCGCCGAAGGCGTCGCGGCGCACCGGCGCCAGCGGCTTGCCCCAGTCGGTCGGGGTGGCCGCGCCGGTCCAGTCGTGCAGTCCCCAGCCTTCGTAGTCGCCGTCGGCCCGGTTGTAGTGGATGACGGCGGTGTTCGCGGGCTGGGTGTTGCCCGGGCCGGGGTCGGCGGTGCGCACCGCCGGGTCGCCCTGCTTGAGCCACACCTCCCCGGTGCTGCCGACGTCGAGGTGCCGGTCGGCGTCGACGTCCTTGACGCCGTCCTTCTCCACGACGAACCCGACGTCCGAGGCGCCGGGCTTCAGCCGCACGTAGGCGAAGGCGCCGTACGCGTCCCGCCCGGTGAAGGCGTGCCCGGCCGGCCACGGGGTGGCCTCGCCGTCGGCGAGGTCGCCCCAGGCGTAGAGGTTCCAGCCGTCGTAGTCGCCGTCCGGCCGGTTGTAGTGGACGACGGCGTACGGGCGGGAGCCCGCGGTGGGCGCCGGCTTCGGTGCGGGGGCGCCGGTGGTGAAGCTCGCGGTGGCGGAGCGCAGGTGGCCGCCGGAGTCCTGCACGACGGCCTTGTAGCGGACCACCGTGCCGGGGGCGACGGCGCCGAGGTCCTGGGTGACCTTGTAGACGCCGTTGTCGGCCGTGCCGAGGGTCTGCCAGGGCCCGTTGCCGATCTGGGCGGCGAAGCTCACCCGGTCGAAGCCACCGCCGTCGACCTTCGCACCGACCGTGACGAGTCCGCTCGAACCGTCCGCCGGCGGCCGCACCGCGAGCTGCGGAGCCGGGCCGACGGCCGCGAGCCGGGCTCCCGCCTTGAACACGACGGAGGACAGCGCCGGCACGGTGACGGTCACCCTGCGGTCGGCGCCGCTGGTGATCCGGTCCCCCGCGGACGGGTAGATCCGGTCGAAGCCCGTCCCCGCCGAGAAGGTGTCCAGGGTGACGGTCTTCGCCTCGGCGGCGTTGTTGACCGCGACCAGGTACTCGACCTGCTGCCCGGCGTCGATCCGGGAGAAGGCGTACACGCCCGCGCCGTCGGCGGCGTACCGCTCGACCTGGGCGCCGTCGGCCAGTGCCGGGTTGTCGCGGCGCAGCCGGGCCAGCCCGGCGATGCCCTGGTAGAGCTCGCCGCCCTGCCCGTAGCGGTCGGCCGGGCCGGAGGGGCCACCGAGCACCCGGTCGCCGTTGTAGGAGGCCGTCTTCGAGGCGAACAGGTCCTGCCGGGCGTCCTTGTCGCCGCCCGCGCCGGTGAAGCCCTGCTCGTCGCCGTAGTAGACGACGGGCTGGCCGCGGGTGAGGAACTGCAGCTCGTTGCCGAGCCGGTCCTTCTTCAGCAGCGTGGCGTCGTCGGCGCCCGGGTTGTCGGCGAGCAGGAAGGAGCCGAAGCGGCCCATGTCGTGGTTGCCGAGGAAGGTCGGCAGCTCGTACGCGTCGGTGTCGGCGCCGGTGTAGCGGTAGTCCTGGCCGTAGACGTCGGCGAGGCCGCGTGCCGAGCCGCCCTGGGAGACGTAGGAGCGGGCCGCGCCCTGGAACGGGAAGTCCAGGGTGGCCTGGAGCCTGCCCTTGGTGACGTACGGCGAGGTGACCGCCGGGTCCCCGGAGTAGACCTCGCCGAACATGAAGAACTTCTTGTTGCCCTGCTTGGCGGCGAAGTCCTTGAGGGCGGGCGCCCACTGCTGCCAGAAGGCCATGTTGACGTGCTTGACGGTGTCGATCCGGAAGCCGTCCACGCCGGCGTCCTTGACCCACTGCTGGTAGACCTTCTCGAAGCCCTTCACCACCTTGGGGTTCTGGGTGTCGAGGTCGTCCAGGCCGCTGAAGTCGCCCTCGGTGGCGGACTCGCCGACGAAGGTCGAGTCGCCCCGGTTGTGGTAGAGCGCCGGGTCGTTGAGCCAGGACGGGGTCTTGGCCCCGGCGTCGGCCGGGGTGCGGAAGACCGGGGTGTAGGGGAAGGAGTCCTTGGTGGTCCGCGGCCAGGGGGCTCCCGCGTCGGCGACGGCGGTCTCGTCCACCGGGTTCCCGTCCGCGTCGAGCGTCGGGTAGGCGCCGGCGGAGCGGTAGCCGTACTGCTTCTCGGCGTAGTCGACGACGTCGGCGGTGTGGTTGGTGATGACGTCGAAGAAGACCTTGATGCCGCGGGCGTGCGCCTTGGCTATCAGCTCCTTGAGCTGCTCGTTGGTGCCGAAGTGCGGGTCGACCTGGGTGAAGTCGGTGATCCAGTAGCCGTGGTACCCGGCCGAGGCGTCGGCCCCGCTGCCCTGCACGGGCTTGTTCTTGAAGATCGGGGCCATCCAGATCGCGGTGGTGCCGAGGTCCTGGATGTAGTCGAGCCGCTGGATCAGCCCGGCGAGGTCGCCGCCGTGGTAGAAGCCCTTGTCGGCGGGGTCGAAGCCGTTCTCCAGCCGCCCGCCGGTGATGCCTCCGCCGTCGTTGGCGGCGTCGCCGTTGGCGAAGCGGTCGGGCAGGACGAAGTAGAACTGTTCGCGGGTGAGGTCGTGCCGCCCTGCGGTGGCCGCCAGCGCGGCGTCCGAGGGCGGGGCCGGCGGGGCGGCGGCGAGGGCCGCGGGGGCGCCGCCGAGGGTGGCGGCGGTCAGTGCGGCGGCCAGCAGGACGGCGGTGCGGCCCGGCGGTCTGCGGCGGCCGGTGGTTCGTCGGGCGGTGCTCCGTCGGGGACGGAGCGGGGCATCGGCCACTGAGGGCTCCCTTAGGGGAAGGGGCGATCGATTTCCCAGGAAGCTAGCGGCCTGCAATATGTTTCAGCAAGATGCTGAAACCGTTTCGTGCCGGGAAATTTCCAGGTGGGCGACCGTCTCCGACCACCCCGATTACTCCCTCGGAGCGACGGGCGTGACAATGGGACGTATGTCCGTCCCACCGGTACGCACCGAACCCCAGAGCACCCCCTACCCCGGTGGGAGCCGGCCCCTAGCCCTCAAGGGGGACAGCCGGTGAAGAATCCACTTCCAGAGGATGAGCGGACGGCTACGAGCGGTCTGGCAGACTTGCCGTCCATGGGGGAACCGACCGAGATCCAGCGAGGCGACGCCGGGCGCGCCGACGCGGCCAGTGGTGGCGGTTCCGAAGCAGCGAAGGCCCTCCCCGGCCGCCTGCCCGATGGAGCCACCCGTGCCGCACAGTCCCGTACCGCCGTCCTGCGCGGCCGCATCGGCGCCCAGCGCCGGTCGCCGGCCAGACCGCGGATCTGGTTCGAACTGGCGCTGATCGGGATCAGCTACTGGATCTACTCGATCGTGCGCAACGCGGTTCCCGAACAGGAAGCGATAGCCCAGAAGCACACGCGCTGGATCTGGGACCTGGAACAGCACCTCGGCATCGCCGTCGAGCGCTCGATCAACCACGCCGTGGACAGCGTCGGGTGGCTCATCACCGGGATGAACTACTACTACGCGACACTGCACTTCGTGATCACGATCGGCGTGCTGGTCTGGCTCTACCGCAGCCACCCCGGGCGCTACGTCGCGGCCCGCACCGTGCTGTTCGTGACCACCGGGATCGCCCTGGTCGGCTTCTACTTCTTCCCGCTGGCCCCGCCCCGGCTGATGACCGACGGCGGCTTCATCGACACCGTGAAGGTCCACGGGACCTGGGGCTCGATGGCCTCCGGGCCCGCCGCGCACGTCTCCAACCAGTACGCGGCCATGCCCTCGATGCACATCGGCTGGTCGATGTGGTGCGGCCTGGCGATCTTCTTCCTGGCCCGCCGGACGTGGGTCCGGGTGCTCGGCCTGCTGTACCCCGCCGCCACCCTGGTGGTCATCGTCTCCACCGCCAACCACTTCTGGATGGACGCCGTCGGCGGCGAGCTCTGCCTGGCGGTGGGCTTCCTCGCCGCCCGCTGGCTCTACCACGAGTGGGTCTACAAACTCCCCAGGGTGCCCGCCCGGGAGACGGCGGCCGAGCAGCCGGTCACCGTGCCCGAGCAGTGGAGCGAGCCCGCGGTCAGCAGCGCACGCCGCTAGCGGCGCCGCGCCGGCCCGCCACGCCGGCCGCCCGGAACGTCGAAGGGGCCCCGCACGGGGCCCCTTTCGCGTGCCCGTCAGCCGGAGCCGTAGAACAGCCGGTCCACCGCCCCCCGGGCCCGCCGGGTGATCCGCCGGTAGTCGTCCAGCAGCTCGCCGCTGTGCCCGGAGCCGTACCCGAGGTAGCGGGCCACCCCGGCCAGCTCCCGGGCCTCCCCCGGGAAGCTGTCCCCGGGCCGGCCGCGCACCAGCATCACCGCCGCCCGCACCCGGGAGGCCAGCACCCAGGCCGCGTCCAGCACCTCGGCGTCCTCCGACCCGACCAGCCCGGCCCGCGCGGCGGCCGCCAGAGCCGCCCTGGTCCGGGTGGTGCGCAGGGCCGGCAGCTCGTGCCCGTGCCGGAGCTGCAGCAGCTGCACCGTCCACTCGACGTCCGCCAGCCCGCCCCGGCCGATCTTGGTGTGGGTGGTCGGGTCGGCCCCGCGCGGCAGCCGCTCGGCCTCGATCCGCGCCTTGATCCGGCGGATCTCCACCAGGTCCCGCTCCGGCACCCCGCCACCGGGGTAGCGCAGCGGGTCGATCAGCTGCCGGAACCGCGCGCCCAGCTCCTCGTCCCCGGCCACCGGCTCGGCCCGCAGCAGCGCCTGGCTCTCCCAGGCGTGCGACCAGCGCCGGTAGTAGGCCGCGTACGAGGCCAGGGTGCGCACCAGCGGGCCGCTGCGGCCCTCCGGCCGCAGGTCGGCGTCGACCAGCAGCGGCGGCTCGGTGGAGGGCGCGCCCAGCTGGGTGCGCAGCTCGTGGCAGACCGCCTGGGCGGCCCGGGCCGCCTCCTCCTCCAGCGAGCCCAGCAGCGGCTCGTGGACGAAGAGCACGTCCGCGTCCGAGCCGTAGCCCAGTTCGTGGCCGCCGAAGCGGCCCATCGCGATCACCGAGATCCGGGTCGGCAGGTCCCCGTGCTCGGCCTCCCACCCGGCGACGCAGGCGCGCAGCGCGCCGCCCAGGGTGGCGGCGTTGAGCGCGGTGAGCGCCTCCCCCGCGGTGTCCAGCGCCTCGGCGGGGTCCTCCCCGAGCCGCCCGAGCACGTCCGCCGCGGCGGTGCGGAACAGCTCCCGGCGGCGCACCGAGCGGGCGGCGGCCACCGCGGCGTGGGTGGACCCGGCCCGGCCGACGGCGGCCAGCACCTCCGACTGCAGCGCCGCCCGGCCGCGCGGCTCCAGGCCGCGCGGATCGCCCAGCATGGCCACCGCCTCGGGGGCGCGCAGCAGCAGGTCGGGGGCGAGCCGGCCGGCCGACAGCACCCGGGCCAGCTGCTCGGCGGCGGCGCTCTCGTCCCGCAGCAGCCGCAGGTACCAGGGCGTGCGGCCGAGCGCGTCGGAGACCTGGCGGAAGTTGAGCAGCCCGGCGTCCGGATCGGCGGACTCGGCGAACCAGCCGAGCAGCACCGGCAGCAGGGTCCGCTGGATCGCGGCCTTGCGGCTCACCCCGGAGGCGAGCGCGCTGAGGTGCCGCAGCGCGGCCGCCGGATCCGCGTAGCCCAGCGCCTCCAGCCGGGCCCGGGCCGCGTCCGGGCTCAGCCCGGTGGCGCCCTGCGGCAGTTCGGCGACGGCGTCCAGCAGCGGCCGGTAGAACAGCTTCTCGTGCAGCCGCCGGACCTCCATCGCGTGCCGCTTCCACTCGCGCTGCAGCGCGGCCACCGGGTCGGCGCGGGTGTCGTCGTTGATCAGCGCCGCCAGCGAGCGGGCCAGCCGGCGCAGGTCCTCGTCGGCGGTGGGCATCAGGTGGGTGCGGCGCAGCCGGTACAGCTGGATGCGGTGCTCCAGCGAGCGCAGGAAGCGGTACGCGGCGTCCAGCGAGGCGGCGTCCGCCCGGCCCACGTACCCGCCCCGGGAGAGGGCGGCCAGCGCCTCCAGGGTGTTGCCGCTGCGCAGCGCCGGGTCGGTGCGGCCGTGCACCAGCTGGAGCAGCTGCACGGAGAACTCGACGTCGCGCAGCCCGCCCGGGCCGAGCTTGAGCTGGCGGTCCAGCTCGGTGGCCGGGATGGAGTCGACCACCCGGCGGCGCATCTGCTGCACGTCGGCGACGAAGTTCTCCCGGGCGGCGGCCTGCCAGACCATCGGGGCGAGCGCCTCGACGTACGCGGCGCCGAGTTCCGCGTCCCCGGCGACCGGGCGGGCCTTGAGCAGCGCCTGGAACTCCCAGGTCTTGGCCCAGCGCTGGTAGTAGGCGAGGTGGCTGGCGAGGGTGCGCACCAGCGGGCCGTTGCGCCCCTCGGGGCGCAGGTTGGCGTCCACCGGCCAGATCGTGCCCTCGCCGGTGGTGTCCGCGCACAACCGGGTGAGGGCGGCGGCCAGCCGGGTCGCGGCCCTGATCGCCTCCGGCTCGTCCACGCCCTCGCGCGGCTCGGCGACGAAGACCACGTCCACGTCCGAGACGTAGTTGAGCTCGCGGCCGCCGCACTTGCCCATGCCGATCACGGCGAGCCGGCAGGCCGCGGCGGCCTCCGGGTCCTGCTCGGCGGCGAGGTCCAGGGCGGTCTGGAGGGTGGCACCGGCCAGGTCGGCGAGTTCGGCGGCGGTCTGCGCGAGGTCGGTGGTGCCGGTGAGGTCGCGGGCGGCGATGGCGAGCAGGCAGCGGCGGTAGGCGACGCGCAGCGCGTTGGCGGGGCCGAGGGCGTCGTCCCGGACGCCTTCGGCGAGGGCGCGGCGGAAGTCCTCCGGGCCGGGGTGCATGTCGCGCAGTTCGAAGGTGACCAGCACGTGCCAGTCGTGCGGGTGCCGGGCCAGGTGGTCGCCGAGCGCGGTGGAGACGCCGAGCACGCCGAGCAGCCGGTCGCGCAGCGGCTTGGAGGTGGTGAGGGTGTCGCGCAGGGTGTGCCGGTCGGCCTCGTCGGCGGCCTCCAGCAGCCGGGCCAGGCCGAGCAGCGCGAGGTCGGGGTCGGCGGTGGCGCCGAGCGCGTCCAGCAGCAGCGGGTCGTCGGCCAGGCCCTCCAGCCCGGGGCCCTCCAGCAGCCGCACCGCCCGCGCCGGGTCGGTGAACCCGCGCCGGACCAGCCGGTTCTCCGGCCGGCTGACCCGGCTCCCGGCCCGCTGCTCCTCGACCGCCATCGACCCCTCCGTCCGTCCTCGCACCCGCGTCCTCAGGGCCCTAGCAGGCTACGCGCCCCCGGTGTCCGCCGCCGGACGCGCCCGCCGGGTGGACACGGCCGGCCCCTCGACCGCCGTAGGCGTGACCTCGTCCCGGCCGCGCTCGTTCAGCCGGGCGCCGCAGCACTGCCCGCGGCCCCGCCCCCTCCCCCGGAGCGCCGATGCCCACGACCGGCCCCGCCCGCCTGCCCTCGCTCACCGGGCTGCGCTTCTGGGCGGCCCTGCTGGTGGTGCTCTACCACCTCTCCCACAAGGTGGGCACGCTTCCGGTGCTCGGCCCGCTCGCCTGGTACGGCCGTTCGGGTGTGACGTTCTTCTTCGTGCTCTCCGGCTTCGTGCTGGCCTGGACGTACGGGGCCTCGTCCACCCCGGCCGGGGCCCTGACCTTCGCCCGCCGCCGCTTCGCCCGGATCTGGCCGCTGCACCTGCTGACCACCGTGCTGTCCCTGGGTGCGGACGCGGCGATCGGCGCGGTGCTGCCGGTGGTGGCCGCGCTCTGGTCGCTGGCGCTGGTGCACCCGTGGGCGCTGCCCACCGTGTACGGCGGCAACCCGGCCTCCTGGTCGCTGGGCGCCGAGGCCTGGTTCTACCTGCTGTTCCCGCCGCTGCTGCGCCTGCTGGCCCCGCGCCGGCGCGCCTGGCTGCCGCTCGCGGCCCTGTGCACCGCGCTCGGCCCGGTGCTCTGGGCGGCCGGCGCCCTGCTGCCCGCCGACCCGGCGGTGCGCGGCTGGCTGCTGGACTACCTGCCGCTGACCCGGACCCCGCAGTTCGTCCTCGGCGTGGTCACCGGCCTGGCCGTGCGGCACGGCGCGCTCCCCCGGGTGCGGTCGGCGCGGCCGGGGCTCCTGCCGGCGGCCGCCGCCGTGGCGCTCTGGCACCTGCTGCTGGTCCCCTGGCACGCCGCCGTCCCGGACGCCCTCTGGTACGGCCCGTACAGCGCCTCCCAGTTGCTCCCCGCGCCGCTGTTCGCGGCCCTGCTGGCGGCCGCCGCCCGGCGCGACGCCGCCGGGTGCCCGCCCCGGCCGCTGGCGGGCCGCACGGCCGTCCGGCTCGGCGAGTGGTCGTTCGCCTGGTACCTGGTGCACGAGATCGGCATCCGCTGCTGGCTGTCCGTCCAGGGCCGCCCGGCGCCGGGGGCCGCGACGTTCGGTGTCTGGCTGCTGCTGGCCGGCGGTTCGCTGGCCGCCGCGGGTGTGCTGTACCGCTGGGTGGAGCGCCCCTGCGAGCGGCTGCTGCGCGGCGCCGACCGGGGCCGGGACGCGGCGGCGCCGCTGCCGACCCGCGCGGTGCGGGTGGGGCGGCAGCGGCGCCGTGGTGCGACGGGGGATCAGCCCTCGGTGGAGCCGTCCAGGTTGACGTAGGCGTAGAAGACGCCGAGGTCGTAGCCGTCCTTGTCGGTGTCGAACAGCACCTTGATGTCGGTGTCCCCGTTGCGCAGGAACGGCGAGATGTCCCAGCGGTTGGAGTCGTAGCCGAAGTTGTTGCGGTTGTACGGGGTGCGGACGAACTGGTCGGCCGGGGTGAGCTCCTCGATGGTGGAGTTGAACGCGTCGTTGGAGGCGTGGTTGAGGTCCGAGAAGAGTGCCAGGGGGCCGTTGGTGGACTTGATGGCGAGGGTGTCGCCGGTCCACTTGAGGTCGCCGTCGTAGACCACGAAGCCGAGCTTGCCCGCCACCGGGCCGGCGGCCGGGGTCTGCAGCCCGGTGAGGTCGAACTCGCGCGGCGGGCTGTCGGGCAGCTCGACCCGGAAGCCGTCCCAGAGGTGGACGTGCCGGAAGGGCTTGCACTCGTTCTCGTAGGCGACCACGATCGTCCAGCCGCCCCAGCTGTGCGGCTTCACCACCGAGTCCATGTTGGCGACGGTGTAGGTGCCGTTGCCGGCCTGCCTGACCAGGTCGGTGATGTCGGCGGAGGCCTGGTAGCTGCTCTCCACGTCGGTGGTGATGTAGCCGATGGAGGGCTGGTCGTTGGCGATGTTGCGGTACTCGGGCTCGCCCGGGACCTTCAGGTACACCTCGTCGATCTGGTTCTCCGGCAGCACGACGTCGTCGATGCCGCGGGTGCCGCCCCAGTACAGCCGGGCGTACTTGACCTGGGAGCCGTCGATCAGGCCGAGGTCGGCGGAGCTGGCGGAGTAGATCGCGTCACCGAGCGGGCCGACCGAGCCCGGGTCGATGTTGATGTACTTCATCTCGTACTTGTTGTTGATCGGCCTGGGGCCGAGGCCCTTGCGGGCGTCCAGGCAGGGCGGCTGCTCCGGGTCGAGCGGCGCCTTGGTCTCGTCGCAGGTCATCAGCGAGTTGCTGATCCGGGTGATGGAGCCGCGGAAGTCGCCCGCGAAGCGGGTGGTGAACGGCAGTTGGTTCTCGGCGATCGTGGTGGCCCGCTGCTTCGCGCGTTGTGCGGGCTGGGCTTGCTGTGCGTGCTGGACTCCCGCCTCCGGCCCGGAGGGCGTGCCCGATCCGCGGGCGTCGGCGATGGTCGGGGCGGCCAGCAGCTGGCCGGCGACGGCGGCGACAGCGGCGCCCGCGACGCAGGTCCGGCGGAGGAGCAGACGGGTGGCGGAGGCACGACTGACGGAGGAGATCATGTGATCCTCTTTCAGGATGGACGGACGAGCAGGCCGGTCGAACCACAACCCTCCGTCACATAAGCATCACATTCCGCCACCGGTGCGGCGATTCCGTCGCAGGTCCACTCCATAGGAGGGCCCGCTGCCGCCCTCCTGGGCGACAGCGGGCCGACGGGGGTTTGAGCGGCCGTCACCCGCTCACAGCACCTGGAGGTTCTTCCGCAGTTCGAACGGCGTCACCTCGGAGCGGTACTCCTCCCACTCCTGGCGCTTGTTGCGCAGGAAGAAGTCGAAGACGTGCTCGCCGAGGGTCTCGGCGACGAGTTCGCTGCGCTGCATCAGGTCGATGGCCTCGCCGAGGTTCTGCGGCATCGGCTGGATGCCGAGGGCGCGGCGCTCGGAGTCGGACAGCGCCCACACGTCGTCGTCGGCGCCGGGCGGGAGCTCGTAGCCCTCCTCGATGCCCTTCAGGCCGGCCGCGAGGGTGACGGCGTAGGCGAGGTACGGGTTGCAGCCGGTGTCCAGGGAGCGGACCTCGATCCGGGTGGAGCCCTGCTTGCCCGGCTTGTACATCGGCACCCGGATCAGCGCCGAGCGGTTGTTGTGGCCCCAGCAGATGTAGGACGGCGCCTCGCCGCCGGCCCCGGCGGTGCGCTGGGAGCCGCCCCAGATCCGCTTGTAGGAGTTCACCCACTGGTTGGTGACGGCGGCGGTCTCCGCGGCGTGCTTCAGCAGGCCCGCGATGAAGGACCGGCCGACCTTGGACAGCTGGTACTCGGCGCCGGACTCGTGGAACGCGTTGCGGTCGCCCTCGAACAGCGAGACGTGGGTGTGCATGCCGCTGCCGGGGTGCTCGGAGAACGGCTTGGGCATGAAGCTCGCGTGCACGCCCTGCTCCAGCGCGACCTCCTTCATGACCAGCCGGAAGGTCATGATGTTGTCGGCGGTGGACAGCGCGTCGGCGTAGCGCAGGTCGATCTCCTGCTGGCCGGGGGCGCCCTCGTGGTGCGAGAACTCGACCGAGATGCCCATCGACTCCAGCATGGTGATCGCCTGTCGGCGGAAGTCGTGGCCCACCCCGCGCGGGGTGTGGTCGAAGTAGCCGGAGTGGTCGGCGGGGATCGGCGGGGTGCCGTCGCCGGGCAGGTTCTTCAGCAGGAAGAACTCGATCTCCGGGTGGGTGTAGAAGGTGAAGCCCTGCTCGGAGGCCTTCTCCAGGGTGCGCTTGAGCACGAACCGGGGGTCGGCGTAGGACGGCGATCCGTCCGGCATCAGGATGTCGCAGAACATCCGGGCGGTGCCCGGGGTCTCCGAGCGCCACGGCAGGATCTGGAAGGTGGTCGGGTCCGGCTTGGCGATCATGTCGGACTCGTACACCCGGGCGAAGCCCTCGATCGCCGAGCCGTCGAACCCGATGCCCTCCTCGAAGGCCTGCTCCAGCTCGGCCGGCGCCACCGCGACCGACTTCAGGAACCCGAGCACGTCGGTGAACCACAGCCGGACGAACCGGATGTCACGCTCTTCGAGCGTCCGAAGCACGAACTGCTGCTGCTTGCCCATGGGGACAGTCTCACCTCTGCTCTTTACGCTCGTGTTACGCCCCGGAGGCCGTGGAAAGACCTCGTAAAGCGGTTGCCCCCATCATGGCCGATCCCCGCCCGGCCCGGCAGCGCCGACCCCCGCCGCAGGCTCCCGCCCAGGACATCGCGTCAGTTGGACGATTACACTCGGGGCATGCCCAATCTCCGTCTCGCCCTGAGCCAGATCGACCCCTGGGTCGGTGACCTCGCCCGCAACGGCGACGAGGTGGTGCGCTGGACCAAGCGGGCCGCGGAGGCCGGCGCGCAGCTGGTCGCCTTCCCCGAGATGGCCCTCACCGGGTACCCGGTGGAGGACCTCGCCCTGCGCCACTCCTTCATCGAGGCCTCCCGCGCCGCGCTGGTCGAGCTGGCCGGCCGCCTGGCCGCGGAGGGGCTGGGCGAGGTCCCGGTGGTCGTCGGCTACCTCGGGCGCTCCGAGCACGCCTCGCCGCGCTTCAACCGTCCGGCCGGCTCCCCGCAGAACTGCGCCGCGGTGCTGCACCGGGGCGAGGTGGTGACCCGGTTCGCCAAGCACCACCTGCCCAACTACGGCGTGTTCGACGAGTTCCGCTGGTTCGTCCCCGGCGACCAGCTGCCGGTGCTGCGGCTGCACGGGGTGGACGTCGCGCTGGCCGTCTGCGAGGACATCTGGCAGGACGGCGGCCGGGTCACCGCGGCCCGCGAGGCCGGCGCCGGGCTGCTGCTGGTGATCAACGGCTCCCCGTACGAGCGGAACAAGGACGACCAGCGGCTGGAGCTGGTGCGCCGCCGGGCGGCCGAGGCGGGCTGCACCCTGGCGTACGTCAACATGGTCGGCGGCCAGGACGAGCTGGTCTTCGACGGCGACTCGATCGTGGTCGGCGCGGGCGGCGAAGTCCTGGCCCGCTCCCCGCAGTTCGAGGAGCACCTGCTGGTGCTGGACCTCGACCTGCCGCCCGCCGCGGGGGACGACACCGACGGACTGCTGCTGAGCGACGGGCTGCACCTGGTCCGCACCGAGCTGGGCGGCGAACCGCAGGACGCGCCCGCCGGGAGGCTCACCGCCGGGGTGGCGCCGCGGCGGTCCGACGAGGCCGAGATCTGGGCCGCGCTGGTCTCCGGCACCCGGGCGTACGTGACCAAGAACGGCTTCTCGTCGGTGCTGATCGGCCTCTCCGGCGGCATCGACTCGGCGCTGGTGGCCGCGATCGCGGTGGACGCGGTGGGCGCGCGGAACGTGCACGGCGTCTCGATGCCCAGCCGCTACTCCTCCCAGCACTCCCGGGACGACGCGGCCGAGCTGGCCCGCCGCACCGGACTGCCCCTGCGGACCGTCTCCATCGCCCCGATGTTCGACGCCTACCTGGCGGCGACCGAGCTGACCGGCCTCGCCGAGGAGAACCTCCAGTCCCGGCTGCGCGGCACCCTGCTGATGGCGATCTCCAACCAGGAGGGGCACATCGTGCTCGCGCCCGGCAACAAGAGCGAGCTGGCGGTCGGCTACTCGACGCTGTACGGCGACTCGGTGGGCGCCTACGGACCCATCAAGGACGTCTACAAGTCACTGGTGTTCCGGCTGGCCCGCTGGCGCAACGAGGAGGCCGTGCGGCGCGGCGAGGTGCCGCCGATCCCGGAGCACACCATCACCAAGCCGCCGTCCGCCGAGCTGCGGCCGGACCAGGTGGACACCGACTCGCTGCCCGACTACGACCTGCTGGACGGCGTGCTGGCCCGCTACATCGAGGGCGACGAGGGCCGGGACTCGATCGTGGCGGACGGCTTCGACCCGGCCGTGGTGGACCGGGTGGTCCGGCTGGTCGACAGCGCCGAGTACAAGCGGCGCCAGTACCCGCCGGGCCCGAAGGTCTCGGCCAAGAACTTCGGCCGGGACCGCCGCCTGCCGATCACCAACCGCTGGCGGCGCGGCTGACCGCTACGCCGAGTACCGGTAGGTGGCGGCCACCGCGAGGTGGTCGCTGCCGTCCCGGGACAGGGTGCGGGAGTCCACCGGCGTGAGCCCGCCCTTGCTCATGATCTGGTCGATCCGGGCCATCGGGAAGGCGGCCGGCCAGCTGAAGCCGAAGCCGTCGCCGGCGGCGCCCTGGGCCGAGCGCATCTGCGAGGTGACCGGCGCCAGGCTGCGGTCGTTCATGGTGCCGTTGAGGTCGCCGAGCAGCAGGACCTTCTTCAGCGGCTCGGACTGGATCGCGTTGCCGAGCGCCTGCGCGCTGAGGTCCCGCTGGTTGACGGTGAAGCCGCCCTCGGCCTTCAGCCGCACCGAGGGCAGGTGCGCCACGTACACGGCGACCGGGCCCTGCGGGGTGGTGACCTCGGCCCGGAAGGCCCTGGTCCAGCCCATCTTCAGGTCCACCGGGGAGATGTCCCCGATCGGGTACTTCGACCAGAGCCCGACCGTGCCCTCCACGGTGTGGTACGGGTAGGCGCCGGCGAGCCCGGTCTCGTACGAGCGCAGCTGCCGGCCGGCCAGCTCCTGCAGGGCGACGATCTGGGCGCCGGAGTCCACCAGGGTGCGGACGGTGCCCGGCACGTCGGTGTTGGCGGCGGCGACGTTGTGGCTGACCACCGTCCAGTCGCCCTTGCCGCCGCTCTTGTCGGACAGCAGCCCGCCGAACAGGTTGACCCAGAGCACGACGGGCAGCAGCAGGGCCAGCAGCGCGGTGGCGGAGCGGCGCAGCAGCGCGGGTACCAGCAGCACCGGGACGGCCAGGCCCAGCCAGGGCAGGAAGGTCTCCAGCAGGCTGCCGAGGTTGCCGACGCTGTTGGGCACCTCGGCGTGGAAGGCGAGCAGCGCGGCGGTGAGCACGGCCAGCGCGGCGACCACCAGGCCGCGCCGCCAGGTGCCGCTGCCGCGGGCGTCCCGGCCCCAGTGGCGCAGGCCGAGGAAGCCGCCGCGACGCACCG
Source organism: Kitasatospora sp. NPDC127116 (assembly GCF_042677365.1). Lineage (NCBI taxonomy): Bacteria > Bacillati > Actinomycetota > Actinomycetes > Kitasatosporales > Streptomycetaceae > Kitasatospora > Kitasatospora sp. NPDC127116. Next base: position 6,035 of record NZ_JBHXTL010000045.1, on the reverse strand, counting down.
CGGGGGCCGGGCCGTCGGCGTCGCCCCCGGGGGCCGCGATCCGCTCGGTCCTGTCCGCCTGCGCCATGAAGTGGCTCCCGTCGCTCGTGCCGTCGCCGCTCCGGTGTCCGGCCCGTCGTCGGGCGGGCACTCACCGGACCGGTGCCGGTTTGATCGATTGTCCGGCTCAGCCTATGCCGGGACAGACGTCGGTCCCGCTGAGCGGGTTCCGGCGCGGCCCGGTTTGGTGAGCGAGGCCACGTTCGGGCGCGGGTCGGGCGGGGTCAGCGGGGTGCGAGGCCTTCGAGCACGGAGTCGACCAGCTTGCGGGCCAGGTCCGGGTCCTCCAGGTCGGAGTCGTCCCACAGGATGCTGCGGTAGAGGATCGGCCCCATCAGGAGGTCGTTGAGCAGTTCCAGGTCGAGGTCGTCGCGGATCACGCCCTCGTCGACGGCCTGGCGGATCAGGCGGAGCCCGACCTCCCGGCGCGGCTTGATCACCCGCTCCCGGTACGCGGAGTACAGCTCGGGCAGGGTCTGCATCTGGCCGAGGGCGGCCTTGAGCACCCAGCGGGTGCGCTTGGCCAGGCCGCGCCGGCGGACGTGGTCGACCATGGCGATCAGGTCGGCCCGGGCGCCGGCGCCGGTGGGCTCCGGCAGCGGCTCCTCCAGCCGGCTGACCACGTCGACCAGCAGGGCCTCCTTGTTGGACCAGCGCCGGTAGATGGTGGCCTTGCCGACGCCGCCGGCGGCGGCGATGCCCTCGATGGTGAGCTCGGACAGCGCGGTGCCGCCGGCCATCAGGTCCTCGACGGCCGTGAAGATGGCCTGCTCGGCGGCCTCGCTCCGGGGCCGGCCACGGCGCACCTCCGCGCAGTGCTGCCCGGTGTCGGCGGTCGGCGTGTCCGTCTTCATCCCCGCTGTCTCTCCCTCGCTCTCCCCGGCGGCGCTGGCGCCGTGGGGTGTCCCTCGGTGGGTCCGCGGCGGGGGCCCGCCCCGGACCGAGGCCCTGCCGCCCGGGGTGCACCCGGGCGACAGGGCCATTGTCGCTCAGTCACGGTGGGCCCGGCCGCTGGTCAGGCCTCCGCGGCCGCGGCCTCGCGTTCCTGGCCGCGCTGTTCGGGGGCCGGGCCGGCGGGGGCGGCCGAGCGGCGCGGCAGCAGGAACCAGGCGACGACGGCGCCGATCACCGAGACGCCCGCCGAGAGCGAGGCCACCACGTGCATGGCGTGGACGAAGGCGTCGTTCGCCGGGGCGATCAGCGCCTGGCCGCCGGGGATGCGGTCGGCGATGGCCAGGGTGGCCTCCAGCGACTCGCCGGCCTTGTCGCGCAGGCCCTCGGGCAGGTGGGTCAGGGTGTCGGCCATCCCGTCGCGGTAGACGGTGGAGAGCACCGCGCCGAGCACGGCGACCCCGAGCGAGCCGCCGACCTGGCGGAAGGTGTTGTTGACGGCCGAGCCGGCGCCGGCCTTCTCCCGGGGCAGCGAGGCCATGATCGCGACGGTGACCGGCGGCATGACGTGCGCCATGCCGGCGCCCATCACCAGGCCGAGCACGACCAGCACCCAGATCGGGGTGGTGGCGGTCAGCACGACGTAGCCGACGAAGCCGACCGCGACCAGCAGCATGCCGCAGGTCGCGGTGGCGGCGACGCCGAAGCGGTCGACCACCAGCCGGGCCCGCGGGGCGAACACCAGCTGGGCGGCGGCCAGCGGCAGCATCAGCACACCGGCCTGGAGGGCGCTGTAGCCGCGCACGCTCTGGATGTAGAAGACGCCGAAGAACGAGACGCCCATCAGCGCGAAGAAGATCACGCCGACGACCACCACGGACGCGCTGAACACCTTGTTGCGGAACCAGGTGACGTCCAGCGCGGGGAACGCGGTGCGGCGCTCGAACCAGACGAAGGCGACCAGCGCGACCACGCCGACCAGGGTCGGCGCCCAGGCCTCGACCGCGGTGAAGTCGGCCAGCTCGCCGCCCTTGATGATGCCGTAGATCAGCGCGACCAGGCCGACGATCGACAGCAGTACGCCGATCGGGTCCATCCGGCCCGGGCTGGGGTCCTTGGACTCGGGGACCAGGATCACCATCGCGATCACCGCGACGACCACGATCGGGACGTTGATCAGGAAGACCGAGCCCCACCAGAAGTGCTCGATCAGCAGGCCGCCGGTGATCGGGCCGATGGCGATGGCCAGGCCGACCGCGCCGGCCCAGATCCCGATCGCCTTGGGCTGCTCGGAGCGCTCGAAGACGTTCATGATGATCGCCAGCGTGGCGGGCATCGCGAGCGCGCCGCCGACGCCCATCAGGGCGCGGTAGCCGATGAGTTCACCGGGCGAGGCGGCCAGCGCGGACAGCAGCGAGGCGATGCCGAAGACCACCATGCCGGCCAGCAGCGCGCGCTTGCGGCCGAACCGGTCGCCGAGCAGGCCGGAGGTGAACAGCAGCCCGGCGAAGACCAGGGTGTAGGAGTTGATCGACCATTCCAGGTCGCTCTGGGTGGCCCCGAGTCCGACCGGCGCGGGCGTCGCGATGGTCTTCATCGCGACGTTGAGGATCGAGTTGTCGAGCACGACGACGAGCAGGGCGAGCAGCAGGGTGCCGAGGATCGCCCAGCGCCGACGGTGGATGGCTTCCGGCACGCGGGGTGGCGCGGCTGCGGTGGTCATGGGTGTTTCCCGTCCGTGGTGGTGTGGCACTGGCGGGCATTCCGAGCCGCATACGTCTCGTAACCCCCCGCACCAGGGTAACGGGCGATACGATACGAGACGAATCCGTTTCGTAAAGAGCGGGCAAATTCGGCGGCCGCCCGCGCACCCCGGCAGGGGACGACCCGCGCGCCCGGTGTGTCCTGGATCGCACCGGGACGCCCGCACCCCTCTTTGCGCGGGCGCCGGGGCGTGCAAGCATGGAGGTGATCCGGGGACGCCGTACGGCGCCACGAGACGACAACCCTTCAGGAGTCCGTTCGATGAACGCTTCTACGCCTTCGCCTGCCCAGAACCAGGCGTCGACCGCCACCCTCTACGGCGGGGTCACCAACCGCCGTGTCACCGTCCGCGACCTCGCCGCCGCCAAGCAGCGCGGCGAGAAGTGGTCGATGCTCACCGCCTACGACGCCCTCACCGCGGGCGTGTTCGACGAGGCCGGCATCCCGGTGCTGCTGGTCGGCGACTCGGCGGGCAACTGCCACCTCGGCTACGAGACCACCGTCCCGGTGACCATGGATCAGATGGTGATGCTCTCCGCCGCCGTCGTCCGCGGCACCGAACGGGCGATGATCGTCGCCGACCTGCCGTTCGGCTCGTACCAGGAGTCCCCCGCGCAGGCCATGCACAACGCGGCCCGGCTGATGAAGGAAGCCGGGGTCGGCGCGGTCAAGCTGGAGGGCGGGGAGCGCAGCGCCCGCTCGATCGAGCTGCTGGTCGAGGCCGGCGTCCCGGTGATGGCCCACATCGGCCTCACCCCGCAGTCCGTGCACGCCCTCGGCGGCTACCCCGTCCAGGGCCGCGGCGACGAGGCGGCGCACCAGCTGCTGCGCGACGCCAAGGCCGTCCAGCAGGCGGGCGCCTTCGCCGTGGTGCTGGAGGCCGTCCCGGCCGAGCTGGCCGCCCAGGCCACCGAGCAGCTGGCGATCCCGACCGTCGGCATCGGCGGCGGACCGGACACCGACGCCCAGGTGCTGGTCTGGACCGACATGGCCGGCATGACGGCCGGCCGGGTGCCCAAGTTCGTCAAGCAGTACGCCGACCTGCGGACCGTCCTCGGCGACGCCGCTCGCGCGTACGCCGAGGACGTGCGCTCCGGCGCCTTCCCGGCGGCGGAGCACAGCTTCCGCTGACGCCCGCTCCTCGCGGCCCCGTTCCGGTTCGGAGCGGGGCCGCTGCCGTACCCGGGGGCCGCCGCCGTACCCGGGCGGGGGCCGCTGTCGTACCCCCGGCCGCCGCCGTACCCGGGGCCGCGTCCGGCGCCCGGGGAGCGCCTGCGGCGGCCGGTGACAGCGGCCTGACAGCACACGGCGCCGGCCGACAGGGAGCTGACAGCGCGGGCCGACACCCTGGGGGCATGACACGAATCGCGACAGCCCCGAACGACCGGGGAACCACCTCTCGGAACGCCGTGGAGGTGCACGGCATCGTCAAGCACTACGGCGAGACCAAGGCCCTCGACGGGGTCGACCTCACCGTCGAGGAGGGCACCGTCCTCGCCCTGCTCGGCCCCAACGGCGCGGGCAAGACCACCCTGGTGCGCGTCCTCTCCACCCTGATCAAGCCGGACGCCGGCACCGCGTTCGTCGGCGGCTACGACGTGCTGCGCCAGCCCAAGCAGCTGCGCCGCACGATCGGCCTCACCGGCCAGTACGCCTCCGTGGACGAGCTGCTCTCCGGGTACGAGAACCTCTACCTCATCGGCCGGCTGCTCGACCTCCCCCGCAAGGAGGCCAAGGCCCGGGCCACCGAGCTGCTGGAGCGCTTCTCGCTCACCGAGGCCGCCAAGCGGACCGCCAAGACCTACTCCGGCGGCATGCGCCGCCGCCTCGACCTGGCCGCCAGCATGACGGGCCGCCCCCGGGTGCTCTACCTGGACGAGCCCACCACCGGCCTGGACCCGCGCACCCGCAACGAGGTCTGGGACGAGGTGCAGCGCATGGTCGCCGAGGGCAGCACCGTGCTGCTGACCACCCAGTACATGGAGGAGGCGGAGCAGCTCGCGAACGAGCTGACCGTCATCGACCGCGGCCGGGTGATCGCCAACGGCGCCGTCTCCGAGCTCAAGGCCAAGGTCGGCGGCCAGACCCTCCAGGTCCGCCCGGCCGACCCGGCCGAGCTGCCGGAGATGGCCCGCTGCCTGCACGGGAGCGGCATCCTCAACGCCACCTTCTCCGCCGACACCGGCCTGCTCGCGGTGCCGATCACCGGCGAGGAGCAGCTGACCGCGGTGATCGGGGTGCTCGGCACCCGCGGCTTCGCCGTCGCCGGCATCGACACCAAGGTGCCCAGCCTGGACGAGGTCTTCCTCGCCATCACCGGCAAGCCCGCCTCCGCCGCGGTACCCGCCCCCAGCCTCGCCAAGGAGCCCGTCGCATGACCACCGCCACGCTCACCCCCTCCCGGGCCCGGGACACCCGGCCGCCGGCGGAGGACTCCCGGATCGGCCTGGCCGGCACCCTGCGCCACGTCGGCGCGCTGACCCGGCGCAACCTGATGCGGATCAAGGCCGACCCGGAGTCGATGTTCGACGCCGTGCTGATGCCGATCGTCTTCACCGTGCTGTTCGTCTACGTCTTCGGCGGCGCGATGGCCGGCAACCAGGACGACTACAAGCAGTACCTGATCCCCGGCCTGCTCGGACAGACCGGCCTCACCCTCGCGATGGCCGTCGGCACCGGCCTCAACAGCGACTTCCAGACCGGCGTGATGGACCGCTTCCGCACCCTGCCGATCGGCCGGGCCTCGGTCCTGCTGTCCAAGATCGTCGCCGAGACCCTGCGCGGACTGCTCTCCTTCGCGATCCTGATCGGCTTCGCGATGTGCATCGGCTTCGAGGTGCGGACCGGACCGCTGGAGGTGCTGGCCACCATCGGCCTGGCCCTGGTGTTCGGCATGTCGATCGTCTGGATCTCGATGCTGCTGGGCATGGCCCTGCGCAGCGCCCAGGCCGTCCAGGGCGTGGCCATGCTGGTCCTGATGCCGATGCAGTTCGGCAGCTCGATCTTCGCCAGGCCCGACACCATGCCCGGCTGGCTGAAGTCCTTCACCGAGGTCAACCCGCTGTCGGCACTGGCCGACGCCTCCCGCGCCCTGCTCAACGGCGAGGGCCCGGTGGCCCACCCGGTGACGATCGTGCTGGTCTGGTCGGCCGCCGTCACCGCGATCTTCGCCCCGCTGGCGGTCGCCCGGTTCCGCAAGCGGACCTGACCCCACGACCGCCGTCGGCTCCCCCTCGACTCCCGCCGGGGAGGGCCGGCGGACGAGAACGGCCGGCCGCCCGGGACGGGCGCCGGCCGCGGAACGGGCCCGTGCGGCCGGTGACCGGGGGACGGGCGCCGGC